>JALWYT010000362.1:1586-2874 GCA_026992705.1 Thiotrichaceae bacterium | reverse complement strand
GAAGGGATATATACCTCGAGCTTTTTTATTTTCAACAAATTTAAGTTTGTTGAGATTTAGTCACGTTGTACTTTATGGGGTATAGTATCACCATAACGAGTGGGTGAACTTGCACTTACTTTACCTTCAATAGCTGCAAATCCGATAGCAGGTATACCGTTATAAACTTTATCATCACAAGATACATAGTCAGAATCAGTACCGTAGCGTTTAGCCCATTCGTAGTTTGTCTGACCTTTTAGGCAGTCGCCACTAATACTGTAGCTAACCGTATTATTAGCATCACCACTACCAAAGCTCATGCGTGCCCAACCTTTAACATAAGGACCAACACCAATTTGTGTGGCTGTTGGGCTAGAAAGTACAGTACGAGAATTGTCGTATGCACCATCGCTACTAACAAAGGTTAATACATTAACTTCACGGTCAAGAATAGTTGGGGCTGCAGGTGATACGCCTTCGATGACTAAACGAGATTCTTCACGGTCGAAGATGCCGTTTTCAAAATTGACGCGGACATCATCGTTATCATTGAAGATACCATGTTTCTTCATTGGGAAAGTGGTAACCCAATCAGTATGACCATCGTAACCATTGGTTGGGTCAAGGAAGTATTCGTTCATTAGGTGTGGAGCTAATAAAACGTGTGAAATTGGGTATGGGTTGTTGTCACAGAATAGTCCTGTATCACAGCTTGTTGTCAACCATTGGGTCTCAATTAACTCACTGCCGTTCATTACATGACTCTTAGTAACAGAACCCGATGCAAGTGATGGATATAAGAAGTTAACGGAGAATGGGTCGGTATGTTGTGGAATATCGCTATAATCATCAATAGCCACAGGATCAATTGCAAATGCCGTACCTTCAGGGATATTTAATACCGCTGATGAGCCAAATAAGCCACCTGTTGGTTTTCCAATACCTTCACCTTTCCAGAATGTACCTGTATCTTTAAACCAAGCTTCGGATACAGTATTACAATTATTAGGTAAACCGTTATTATGTAATACACCATCTACTACTGTTGGGTCTGTGACAACTCCCATTTCAATAACTTCGATATAACCTTCTAATGTATCCACATCATCAACATTTGGTCCTGCAAAATCAATACTGCCTGCTTCACAATTATCAGACTTACAAGTAGGGGCAAGACTAACGGGTAATGTACAGGTTTTATCTAGTGTAACAATTTTAGCTCCCCCTGTGTTTTCACTTTTTTGTACACTGCCAGACCATACATCATTAGGTGACATATATAAATTAAAGTCCATTACATCTTCAC
>JALWYT010000362.1:0-1576 GCA_026992705.1 Thiotrichaceae bacterium | reverse complement strand
TTGTGCATTATAGTAAGGAAAAACAAGAACTTGCCCCGTTCCGTCTTTATTTACGTAAACGGCCTGAGCGGATGTCATCATCGCCATTGCTCCGAGTAGTCCGGCCGCTACCCCAATTGAAAGTTTATTTTTTTTAAACACTTTAAGTGCCTCCTTAAAATTTAATTTTTAGTTATTTTGGAGTGATATACTACATGGGATAGCCCAAGCAGATATGGAACTGACCACTTATAGCCATAGCCAGCGATTAATTTATTATAACAATGTATTTTTTTGATAAAAAAATCTTATATGATAAATGGTTATCGACTGACGTATCTCCAGTCTGAAAAGGCTCCATTTTTTATCCATGTTTCTTTGATTATCATGCTAGTTTCAGTAGGTTCTAATAAACCTCGCATCCGCATAGCAACGGTAACATTAACTTCAGCCTCACAGCTTTTTTGCTCTTTATCACAAGTAACTTGTAATACTTTAGCTTTTGTCCAAAGCCCAACACCTTTTACTTTATGGGTAAAATGCTCATAAGGTGTAGTTCGCTTATAAGTGTCTGTATAAAAGCTATAAGCTTTTTGTAAGTTACCTGCAATCAAAGCATCCCAGCGAGTTTGAGCATAATCACCGACTAAACTAGTAGGATTAGCTGTAAAATTACAAGATACTAAGATTAAGCTAGATAAACCAAGTAATAAGCTGTTTTTAATCATTGTTAAATGCCTGTCTTCTACCCAAAAATTGATCTGTATCGATTAGCCGTTTCATTTTATTACGAAGCTCTTCGCCCGTTTTGTAGAGGTCTTTAGGGTTCTTAATAGCTCGTGGTGTGATAAGCACTAATAATTCAGTTCTTACCCCTTGTTTCTTTGTACCACCAAATAATTGCCCGACCACTGGAAGTTTATATAAGCCTGGTACACCTTGTTTAGACTGGGTTGAGTTATCCCGAATCAAGCCACCAAGTACAATTGTCTCACCACTTTTAACTGCAATATTACTTTTAATATTACGTTGTAAGAAGCTACGCTGCCCTGTTGCTGCATCAATTTCACCAACATCGGTAACTTCTTGGTTAATATCTAGCGTAATCATGCCATTAGAATTGACACGAGGTGTAACCTTGAGTGATACCCCTGTATCTTTATACTGAATCGTTTGAACAGTACTAGTTGTACCATTGGTTGTTGATGTCCCCGTAAATATTGGTTGTTGGTCTCCCACTCGAATTTCAGCCGATTGATTATCCAATACTAAAATAGAAGGTGATGAAAGTACTTTAAGTTGAGAATTTTTTGCCAATAAATTTAATGTACTCAATATTTGTTGCGTTGCATTAGCAATAGTGTAAGAGAAGCCTGCAACAGATGGTGTTAAGCCCGGTATGCTATCTGCATCTAAGCCGCCGACACCAACATCCCCGTTCTTAAACCCATTTTTAAAGTACCATTGGAGCCCATATTGCATATTTTTAGTTAGGCTAACTTCCATAATAGAAGCTTCGACTAAAACCTGCATGGGCGGAATATCAATCTTCTTTAATGATTGCAAAATTTGTTTATAAACCGCCTGTGTTGCCATA
>JALWYT010000361.1:951-2884 GCA_026992705.1 Thiotrichaceae bacterium | reverse complement strand
CCCTTAGCAGAAGCTATTAAACGTGAACGTATATTGCTAGAACCCTTAGCCAATCGAGCTGATATTCGTATTAATACCAGCAAAACAGATGTTCATCAATTACGCGATTTAATTCGTTTGCGAATGGGAATCTGCTCATCAACTGGATTGTCTTTATTATTTCAATCATTTGGTTTTAAATACGGAATACCCCATGAGGCAGATTTTATATTTGATGTGCGTTGTTTACCTAATCCTCATTGGGAAAGCCGATTAAGAAATTTGACTGGGCGTGATACTGATGTTATCAACTTTTTAGAAGCACAGGCGCAAGTAAAGAAAATGCGTGAACATCTAATTGGATTTTTGGAGACTTGGATTCCAGAATTTGAAGCAGATAATCGTAATTATTTAACCATTGCCATTGGCTGTACCGGTGGACAACATCGCTCAGTCTATTTTGCTGAGCAATTAGCTCAACATTTTAATCAACAACATTACAGCGTTTTAGTACGACACCGAGAACTATCTGTTGTTACTGAACTGTTGTCTATTAAGGCTGATAACGAATAGCTGATAACTAAAATGAGCGTAGGTGTTTTATTAGTAACCCATGATAATGTTGGTTCTAGTTTATTAGAAAGTTTAGAGTTAATGTGGGAAAAACCATTGCCTTTACCGGTGAAAGTTTTGCCCATTCGCCATGAGAATAATCCCGTAGAATTTCGCTACCATGCTAAAAATCTTTGTCAAAGCCTTAATCAAGGACAAGGTGTATTAGTACTAACCGATTTATTTGCTGCGACACCTTGTCGAATTGCTTCGGATTTAATTACTAATTGTCGTGTGCGAGTTGTGGCGGGTGTTAATTTGCCCATGCTAGTTAAAATCATGAATTATTCTAATAAGGATTTAGACAGTCTTGCTAATATTGCTGTTTCAGGCGGCTGTCAGGGAGTTTTAGATGTTAATTCTGCTCTTAAATAAAATCAAGAAATTATGTTACAAGAAACTTTGATTATTGTTAATAAATTAGGATTACATGCACGGGCAGCAACAAAATTAGTCAAGTTAGCTTCACAATTTGAAAGTGACATACAAGTGAAACGTAAACATAACGAAGTCAATGGTAAAAGTATCATGGGCGTTATGTTATTAGCTGCCTCCAAAGGCAGTGAAATTGAGTTAATTGTTGACGGTGTTGATGAAGCAGCCGCAATTGCCCAATTAAAAGACCTTATAAACAGTGGTTTTGGAGAAGAAGAGTGAGTTTAGCCCTTTATGGTATTGGGGTATCTAAAGGCGTCGCCATTGGTAATGTCTATATTATTAGCCATGAGCCTCTTGAAATCAGTGAATATTCATTGTCTGAAGAAAATCTTGGGGAAGAAGTTGCCCGTTTTGAAAGTGCTTTAGCTGTTGCAAGCGAACAATTGCGACATATACGCGATAGTGTGATACAAAATGATCGGACTGTCGATATTGCTGGCTTCATTGATGCCCATTTGCTGATGCTTGAAGATGGACTTTTGACTCAAGCACCAATAGATTTAATTTATGAGCATCAATGTAATGCTGAATGGGCATTAAAAATGCAGTGCGACAATCTCGTACAACGCTTTGAGACCATAGATGATCCGTATTTTAACGCACGTAAAGAAGATGTAAAACATGTAGTTACACGGATTCAACGCATTTTACGCGGCTCTCCTGATCCTAGTTTCGACTTTGCGGATGCCAACTTAGCTAATACGATTATATTAGCTGATGACTTAAGCCCAGCAGATACTCTATTGATGCAACATCATGGCATTATTGCTTTTGCTACTGAATATGGTGGTGTCACCTCACATACTGCTATTTTAGCTCGCAGCTTAGGTATTCCAGCAATTGTTGGACTCCGCCGCGCTCGTCCTTATATTCAGCCAAATGAAATTGTCATTGTTGATGGAAC
>JALWYT010000361.1:0-941 GCA_026992705.1 Thiotrichaceae bacterium | reverse complement strand
AGCTGATCCTGACAAACGTACTTTATCTAACTACAAAAGACAACAAAAGGAAGACAAATCTTATCGTCTTGGATTAATTAAAACTAAATCAGTCCCAGCAAGAACGCTCAATGGTACGCCAATTAGCTTACATGTTAATATTGAATTTCCAGAAGACATGGCAGCGGTAGAACGTGTCGGAGGTCAAGGCATCGGTTTATATCGTACTGAATTCTTATTTATGAATCGACGGAAACCACCCGATGAAGAAGAACACCTAGAAGCCTATAAGCAAGTCATCCATGCTTTAAAGGGAAAACCAGTGACAATCCGTACTCTTGATCTAGGTGCAGATAAGCAAGTAGTTGATAGTCGTTACCATGAAGGTTCAGTAGTTACTAATCCTGCACTAGGTTTGCGTGCTGTGCGTCTATGTTTAAAAGAACAACAATTATTTATACCCCAATTGCGAGCGATTTTACGTGCTTCTGCATTTGGTAAAGTGCGACTAATGGTACCAATGGTATGTGAACTCTCAGAAATACTACAAGTGAAAAAAATTCTTGCCGAAATCCAAACTGAACTGCGCCAAAACTCGCTAGAGTTCGATCCTAATATGCCATTTGGTGTCATGGTAGAAGTTCCAGCAATGGCAATTTGTACCGATTTAATTCTACCCTATGTAGATTTCTTATCTATTGGCACCAATGATTTGATTCAATACACCTTAGCGATTGATAGAAATGATGAGGCGGTTAATTATCTTTATAATCCTTCACATCCAGCGGTATTACGCCTAATCAAAATGTGTATTGAAGCGGCTAACAAAGCGAATAAACCTATCAGTATGTGCGGTGAAATGGCTAGTGATACTTACTATGTACGCTTATTACTTGGATTAGGCTTGCGATCATTTAGTGTCAATCCAGAATCCTATTTAGAAATTAAACAAATTATTAACG
>JALWYT010000360.1 GCA_026992705.1 Thiotrichaceae bacterium | reverse complement strand
GTGCTGTACTGCAATTATTAGCTGACTTTACTGATAAAAATATTGTTGTCAGTGACAGTGTTGATGGCAGTATCACCGTTAGATTAAAAGATGTACCTTGGGATCAAGCTTTAGATATTGTCTTAGAAACAAAAAATTTAGCCATGCGTGAAAATGGTAATGTAATTTGGGTTGCACCTGCTGCTGAATTAGCTGCAAAAGAACAACAAGAATTAGAAGCCCTTAAACGTAAAAATGACTTAGAACCTTTAATTACGGAATATATAGCTGTCAATTTTGCTAAAGCAGAAGATATGGCGAAACTGATTAGAGAATCAAAAGGTGACAAAGCCCATTCTTTACTATCACGTCGTGGTTCAGTTACATTGGATGAACGAACAAATACCTTATTAATACAAGATGTTGAGCATCAGATTGAAGAAATTAAAAAGCTTGTAAAGGCTTTAGATGTCCCTGTACAACAAGTGCTTATCGAATCACGCATTGTGGTCGCAACTGATGAATTTACCAAAGAGCTCGGTACAAAATTCGGTATGACTCCAGTTGTAAGTAATAACAATACCCTTGTTACTGCATCAGGTTCAAGCAATGCAACAAATACCATTACCAATAGTGCCATTACCAATATCTCTAGCACAGGCTCCGCATTGCCTGTTACTGCCCCAAGCTTGGCGGATCGCCTAAGTGTCAACTTGCCTGTTGCAGGTGCTGCAGGCTCACTTGGCTTTGCTGTATTAGCTAAAGACTTTTTGCTTGATTTAGAACTCTCAGCATTGCAAGCAGAAAGCAAAGGCGAAGTTATCGCCACACCGCGTGTAATTACGTCAAACCAAAATACTGCAACCATCGAACAAGGTGTTGAAATCCCTTATCAACAAGCTTCATCTAGTGGGGCAACCAATATTGCATTCAAAAAAGCTGTACTTAGCATGGATGTTACACCACAAATTACACCTGATGAGCATATCGTTGTTGATTTAAAGGTCCACCAAGATACAGTTGGTCAAGTATTTGGTGATATACCTAGTATCAATACGCGTGCGGTACAAACCAAAGTCTTAGTAGAAAATGGACAAACGATTGTACTAGGTGGTGTTCATGAAGAGGTAAATCTTAGATCAACAACTAAAGTTCCAGTATTAGGTGATTTACCCGTTGTTGGAAAGCTATTTAGAAAAACACATAAATCAAATAATAAACGAGAACTATTGATATTTGTAACACCCAAGATTGTTGATAATTTTTAATTGAAACTAAAATCCTTTGTTCATAACTTGTTATGTACAAAGGAGCATTAATTATCACACCCTCTTCTTAGATAGCTTTTCCATTTTCTTTCTCACTCGCTGCTGTTTTAATGGTGATAAATAATCAACAAATAGCTTACCTTGTAAGTGATCTAATTCGTGCTGAATACATAGCCCTAGTAATTCATCAGCTTCGAGTTCGAAGAGATTGCCTTTTATATCTAAGGCTTGTACTTTAACAGATTCAGCACGCTTTACCTCTGCAAAATATTCAGGTACAGATAAGCACCCTTCTTCACTAATTTTTTCACCATTTTTTTCAATAATTTTAGGGTTAATAAGGCATAGTGGTTGGTCTTTTTCTTTGGATATATCAATCACCACAATTTGTTTATGCACATTAACTTGTGTCGCTGCCAATCCAATACCAGGTGCTTGATACATGGTTTCAAACATATCATCAACCAACGCTTTGATACAATCGTTTACCTGCTCAACAGGTGCGGCCTTAGTGCGTAAACGAATATCAGGATAACGTAAAATATCTAAAATAGCCATATGTACCGTTTGTTCAGAGTTTTCTGCATTAATAGAAAGATGAGTTTATTATAGCTTAACTTCTAACTGAAAAATAATAACAATAAAAGGTAAATTATTATGAGCATGCAATACCATGTATTGGCTCGTACATTATTAATCAATAGTATCACTATTATTTCCATTGCAATATTAACTGCCTGTACTCAAGTTGATGAGCGGGTTTATCCGAAAGGACATTATGATAACTACTACGGTACACTACCTAAAAAGGTAGCTCCCCACACAAAGAAAAAAATTGAGATTAAAGCAACTGCACCACAAAAATATGTCGTTCAAAAAGGCGATACGTTGTGGGGCATTTCACAAAAGTTTTTAGTGAAGCCTTGGTATTGGCCAGAAATTTGGGACAAAAACCAAAAAATTAAAAATCCTCATTTAATCTACCCAGGTGATGTACTGTACTTGACCTTTGTACATGATAATAATGGTAAGCTTGTTCCTCGTATTCGCGTGGATCGTGGCAACCAGCACCAGCCTGTATCAACGCTGATTCCTTTCTTGGCGTGGTCTAAGGTTTTAGATCAGGATACGATTGACAAAGCTCCTTATATTGTTGCTTCTCGTGATGATCATAATTTAATTGTAGAAGGTGAGCGGGTTTATATTAAGAATTTACATGCTCAAAAAGGGGATCGCTTTGCCATATTCCATCAGCAGAAAGAATTGATTGACCCTGAAACTAAACGTTCTTTAGGTTTTGAGGTGGATTATATAGGTTATACCCGTATTGAACGTCAAGATAATTTATCCACTGCATTTATTATTTCTGCAAAGCGTGAAATTCGTCGTGGTGATCATTTATTCAAGCCTGTCGATGAAGTTCGTGGTTTAAACATACCTATTCATGAACCTAATTTTAAAGTGCGTGCTACAGTTATATCCTTATACGATGCCCATGCCATCAGTGGGCAATATATGATTGCGGTAATTAATCGCGGTAAACGCCAGCATATTGAAGTTGGGCATACGCTAGGCATTTATACCAATGGCAGAACTGTTATTGATAACAAAGAAAAAGCCCATGCTCAACAAGCCATTAAGCAATACCGTAAGG
>JALWYT010000359.1 GCA_026992705.1 Thiotrichaceae bacterium | reverse complement strand
GCCACAAACCCTGCCACTATTTGATAATTTAAGCAAAGTCCTCATTGTCATTATCGCCTTATATATTGGTTTCCAGATTTGGAATATTGATATGACAGCATGGCTAGCCTCCGCAGGAGTGGTTGGCATTGCGGTTGGTTTTGCTGCAAAAGATACCCTCGCTAACCTCTTCTCAGGTGTATTTATTTTGGCAGATGCTCCCTACAAAATTGGCGATTATATTGTACTCGACTCAACAGGAATGCGAGGCAAAGTCACTCAAATTGGCTTACGTAGCACGCGGCTACTCACTCGTGATGATGTCGAAGTTACCATCCCAAATTCAATTATGGGTAACTCTCAAGTAATTAACCAGTCGGGCGGTCCTTATCCTAAATTCAGAGTCCGAGCTAAAGTGGGTGTCGCCTACGGTACAGATATTGACTATATACGTGAACTACTCCTCAAAATTGCCAAAGAAGAACCCCTCATCTGTGACACTCCCACACCACGCTTACGCTTCCGTCAATTTGGGGCATCCAGCCTAGACTTTGAACTACTCGGCTGGGTTAGAGATCCTGAGCTTCGAGGTAAAACTTTAGATCACTTATACACCACCATCTATAAATGCTTCAATGAACAAGGAATTGAAATACCCTATAATAAACAAGATATCTATATTAAAGAAATAGCTGATAAATAATCACTATTTCACTAACGATAATATCTCCTTGCTATAACAAAACTTCCTTTAATGCTCCAAGCTCGTTACAATCCTCTTTATGTCAGGAAATACATTTGGAAAATTATTCACCGTTACATCATTTGGTGAGTCACATGGTCCCGCTATTGGTTGTATTGTGGATGGCTGCCCGCCGGGGATGGAGCTGTCTGAAGCCGATATTCAGGGTGATTTGGATTTACGTAAACCCGGTACGAGTCGGCATACCACGCAGCGGCGTGAGCCAGATGAAGTGCAGATACTATCAGGGGTATTCGAGGGGAAAACAACAGGTACGCCGATTGCATTGATTATTCATAATGTGGATCAGCGTTCTAAAGATTACTCCAATATTATGGATCGTTTTCGCCCGGGTCATGCGGATTATACCTATTACAAAAAATACGGTTTTCGTGATTACCGAGGCGGAGGGCGTTCGTCTGCTCGTGAGACGGCGATGCGAGTTGCCGCAGGTGCAATTGCGAAAAAATATTTGCAGCAGCGGTATGGCGTACAGATACGCGGCTTTTTATCACAGCTTGGTCCAATAAGTGCAGAGCAGCACGATTGGGATGAAGTTCGCAAAAATCCTTTCTTTTGTCCTGATGCCAGTAAGGTAAAAGAAATGGAGGGTTATATGGATGCCTTGCGTAAATCAGGGGATTCCATCGGGGCTAAAATTACGGTCATTGCCTCAGGTGTGCCCGTCGGTTTAGGTGAGCCAATTTTTGATCGCATTGAAGCAGATATTGCCCATGCCATGATGAGCATTAATGCTGCAAAGGGCGTGGAAATTGGAGCAGGCTTTGAGTGTGTTACGCAAAAAGGCACAGAACACCGTGATGAAATTACCATGTCAGGCTTTTTGAGCAACAATGCAGGCGGTACGTTAGGCGGCATTACATCAGGGCAGGATATTGTTGTGCATACGGCTTTTAAACCAACATCTAGCTTGCGGATACCGGGGAAAACGGTCAATTTAGATGGTGAAGCGGTTGAGGTTGTTACCAAAGGGCGACATGACCCCTGCGTCGGCATCCGTGCCACCCCTATTTGTGAAGCCATGCTAGCGATTACCCTAATGGATCATGTTTTGCGACATCGTGCTCAAAATATGGATGTGCAAACTGATTTGCCCGATATTGCATAAGTAGGAATCCCATGAGTAAATTTTGGAGTCAACGAACAAGCGAACTGGATCCGTATGTACCGGGTGAGCAGCCTAAGGATTCGCAATATATTAAATTAAATACCAATGAAAACCCCTATCCGCCATCGCCTAAGGCATTGCAAGCCATTCAACAAGCCGCAGGGGCGGATTTGCGTTTATACTCTGATCCTAATGCAGATGAGCTAAAGCAAGCAATTGCTGATTTTTACCAACTTAAGCCCAATCAAGTGTTTGTCGGCAATGGCTCGGATGAAGTCTTGGCACATGCCTTTGTCGCTTTGCTCAAGCAGGATAAGCCTTTATTGTATCCTGATATTTCTTATAGTTTTTACCCTGTTTATAGCCGTTTGTTTGGCATTAAAACTAAAGAAATTCCACTAACAGATGATTTTACGATTGATGTTAATGATTATCAGCAGCCTAACGGTGGGATTATCTTTCCTAACCCTAATGCCCCCAGTAGCATCGCCTTGCCACTGGATAAAATAGAGCAAATGCTTCAAGCTAATCCTGATTCGGTTGTCGTGGTTGATGAAGCTTATGTGGATTTTGGTGCAGAATCAGCGGTTGCATTGATTAATCAATATAAAAACCTATTAGTTATTCAAACCTTCTCAAAATCACGCTCCTTAGCAGGTTTGCGAGTCGGCTTTGCAATGGGGCATCCCGCATTGATAGAAGGCTTAGAACGAGTCAAAAACTCATTTAATTCTTACCCACTCGGACGCATGGACATCGCAGGAGCCGCCGCTGCGATAAAAGATATTGAGTATTTTCAACAATGCTGTGGTCGGATTATCAACACCCGCGACTGGTTGAGCAATCAATTAACAGAACTCGGTTTCGAGGTACTCCCCTCAAAAGCAAACTTTGTCTTTGCCAAACCCACAGGCTTAACCGCAGAAGCTTTATATCTAGCACTAAAAGAGCAAGGAATCCTAGTAAGATATTTCGCCTACCCACGCATTAAGGATTATTTGCGTATTACCATTGGCACAGATGAGGAGATGCGGGTGTTTATTCAGAAGCTTGGA
>JALWYT010000358.1 GCA_026992705.1 Thiotrichaceae bacterium | reverse complement strand
TACACAACACGTTCAGATAATCCAGTTGGTTTAATGACTAATTTAGGCTGGGAACCAGATAACAATAATATTTTAAAACCCTTCATTACTTACAGAAATGATGTGATATTTGCTGAGAACATCGATATTGTACACTCATTAAGCGTAGGGTTGAGTTTTGAGTTCTAAAATTTAACTAATAAAATACATATTATTCAAACATATCTCTACAATGTTTATTATAGATACATACCCCCTACTATGTGTTTGAATTATTTTATTGATTGCTAAACTAGCCATAAACAATGATAAAAATAGTATTGATTGCTTTACTTCTCATATCCCAATCCCTAATGGCAGCAAAAAATAAAACCGCTGAACAAAACATAGAGCAAATACCACCACAAGGCATTATTATCAAGCATACCGAAACACAGAATTTACCATCAGAAGTCCTCTCATTAATCCATAAGTATAAAGTGAATCCTGACAATATCAGTATTTATATTCGTGATATTAATGCGGATAAGCCGCTGATTGCACATAATATTAACGTACAACGTATTCCTGCTTCTACCATGAAGCTATTAACGACGTTTGCAGCTTTAAAAGAGCTTGGTCCTTCTTTCCGCTGGAAAACAGAAGCGTGGTTACGTGGTAAATTAAAAGATGGTACGTTACACGGTGATTTAATCCTCAAAGGCTATGGTGATCCATTTTTAGTACATGAATATTACTGGAAATTTATTCATGACCTATATCACAAAGGGCTACATACCATTACGGGTAATATTATTATTGATAATAGCTACTATGATATTCCTGATATTGATCCTGGAGCTTTTGATCATAAGCCACATCGTACTTATAATGCTCCACCTTCAGCATTGATGTTTAACTTTCAAGCGACCCGCTTTTTATTTGAAGCAGATAAAGAAACTAAGAGTGTAAATATCACACCATTTCCTAAATCGCCACACATAAACCTACTAAACCAAGTAAAATACATGCAGGGGAAATGCCGTAAATCACACTATAAACCTAAGTTTAGTCGCAATAAAGAGGGTGACCTTGTTGTTAAAGGTAGTTATGCAACAGGCTGTGGACAAACATTCATCCTCCGTCATGTTACAAAACCAGAACATCTTACCTTTGATGCGTTTAAACAATTCTGGACAGAATTAGGTGGTCACTTACATGGTAATTTTGTAACAGGTAAAGTAAATAAGCAACAAGATAAGCGTTTTCATATTTATCGTTCTCCCTCACTAGGTGAGCAAATACGCTTCATTAATAAATGGAGCAATAATGTCATGGTCCGCCAAGTATTATTAACGCTAGGTGCTAAAAAATACGGTGTACCTACTACATTAAAAAAAGGACGAGATGCAATCATTACGGTACTAAAAGATGCGGGTATCCCCAATACAGAAGATATTCTGATCGAAAATGGCTCCGGATTATCGCGTATTGCACATTTTAGTGCCAAACAAATGGCACGATTACTAGAAATTGCCTATCATGATGCTTATATGCCAGAATTTCTTGCCTCTTTATCTTTATTAGGGCGTGATGGTACTTTATATAAGCGATTTAGAAATGAAGATTTAGCAGGTCGAGCCCACTTAAAAACGGGTACAATTAATGATGTCACCGCAGTTTCAGGGTATATGCTTAATCGTAACGACAAACGTCTGATTATTGTTATGCTGCATAATGGTAAAGATGTACACGGCAAAGGTGTTGCTTTACAAAATGCCATATTGCGCTGGGTATTTAAGCAATGATTTAATTATAGGTTAGGCTGAGACATGAAGCCATAACAATATTACAGTTGTATTGTTTTAAAACTTAGAAACATGGGAATAAGAAAAAATAGAAAATGCATAGATCGCAGAAATTAAGCTACGTTACCGTATTCCTGTGTAGTAACCTAACCTATAGAAATAGCGACTAAATTCATAGGCAACAAAATCTTGGTAAATAAAGTAGAAATTATCATCTCTCCAAATAAGGATGTAGCAATAATGATAAAAAGAATATTAATTAGCCTATTAATTGTGTATAGCACATCTATTTTTGCAGCAAGTAAAGAAAGCAAAAATACAACAAACATCCTTATCCAAGGAGCGAATAAGGAATTATTAGGAAATATCAATAATATGCTCCCCACTCGTAAGCCTAAATGTAATGCAGATAGTAATGAAATTACTGACTTCCAAGACACACTAGAACGTTACCTGCAAAAAGCAGCCAAGGGGGTGGGTTATTATAATGCTCAATTTAAAATCAATGCACACAAAGTCAAAAATTGTTGGTTGCTGCAAGTGAATGTGACTGCGGGGGCAGTAGTACATGTTCAACGGGTGGATGTGAAAATTACGGGAGCAGGCAAGCAAGAAAAACAATTTCAAGAGATTCTCGCCAAACCCATGTATCAAACAGGTGAGCCATTGCGACAAAATAAATATACGGATTACAAAACCAGCCTTATTAATGTCGCCAGTGCCTTAGGCTATTTTGATGCTGAATTTACGGAGCATCAGATTCTTATTAATCCTGACAATCACACTGCTAATATCATTTTACACATGGACACAGGCGAGCGTTATCGCTACGGAAAAATCACTTTAAAACAAGGAATTTTGGATGACAAAACCCTTAAACGCTTTGTGCAAATTAAAGAAGGTGAGGCGTATGATAGTAATCAATTATCTGAGCAACAGATTTATTTACAAACAACGGGCTATTATGCAGATGTGATTATTCATAGCAAAAAAGATAAAAAAGCCAATCATAAAATCCCTATTGAAATTGAATTAGACCCTAAAAAACGTACAGCATACGAATTCAAACTCGGTTATGGTACGGATACAGGCTTACGTAGCAGTGCTAACATGAACCGTCATTGGGTGAATGACAGAGGACATAAG
>JALWYT010000357.1:2978-9697 GCA_026992705.1 Thiotrichaceae bacterium | reverse complement strand
GTTTGATATTGTTCTATTGATAGTAGAGCCTTTTATAATATTGGAAGCTGTAATTTTAGACATAGCAAGCACTTTTATTTTTAAATAAAACAATAAATATTTTTATATCCTTTATAGTAAGAAGGATTATAAGTATTCTAAGAAATAATAGTATCTATAAGGTATGTAAATCAGATAAACATAATAAAATTACTGCTGAATGGATAAAAGATAAAGAATAAATAGATTGTATTGCTTAATGTTTATTTTACGAGAGGGTTGTTAAAGTAGCTTGTTCTTCTCTGTATTTAGCTTAGATTTTAGCTAATTTCAATAGCAAGCTTGATTGCGGCTAATAGGCTGCCCGTATTGGCTTTTCCTGTGCCTGCAAGTTCAAGTGCTGTGCCGTGATCAACAGATGTACGAATAATCGGCAAACCAAGGGTGATATTAATGGCATTTCCAAAACCGACATATTTTAACACGGGTAAGCCTTGATCATGATACATGGCAAGGACAACATCTGCTGTATCGAGGTATTTTGTGGTGAATAGCGTATCCGCAGGGAGTGGTCCCGTAATGTTCATTCCTATTTGCCGCATTTTATTCAGTGTTGGCTCTATTATGTCGATTTCTTCATGCCCCATGTGTCCGCCTTCACCAGCATGAGGATTGAGCCCGCAGACTAATATATGTGGTTGCTGAATAGTGAATTTTTTCTGTAGGTCGTGATGCAGTATTGTCAAAATATCTTCAAGCAGTTCGGTAGTAATGGCTTTGCTGACTTCTGATAAAGGTAGGTGGGTGGTTGCTAGTGCAACACGCAATTTATCAGCAGCAAGCATCATAACAGGAAGTTTGGTCTTTGTGAGTTCAGCTAAAAATTCAGTATGCCCACTAAAGGTAATACCTGCTTCATTGATTACGCCTTTGTGTATAGGAGGCGTCACCATTGCTGCAAAGTCTTTATTAAGACAAGCTTTGGTGGCAAATTCTAAGGTGTCTAAAACATAATGTGCGTTGTCTGAGTTGAGTTTGCTCGCAATCACTGGGGCAGGGCAGTGTATAGGAATAATATTGATGTGATGGGCTGAATGGCTATTTTCTGCCTTAGGGTTGTATTGGTTTAGTTTAATATCAATCCCTAATTGTTTGGCACGTGCAGAGAAAATATCTGGATCGCCAACCACAACGAGTTCAGCAGGAAAGTTTTGCTGGCTGAGTAATTCAAGAATAATGTCTGGACCGATGCCAGCGGGTTCGCCTGAAGTGATAAGAATCTTTTTTGTCATAGGGGCAGGGGAGTAAAAGCGTTGGTACTAAATAATAGTGTATTAGCTTAATAAGTGATTGATTATTCGGGATGCTGTAAATACCTCCCGAATAATTATGTACATGCGGTGTCGTTATTTAAGACGAATATTTTTACCAAGTGGGATGCGGTATTCAATATAAGCTTCACCTTTTAGGCGTTGTAACCATGCTTCATATTCTTCTTCCAATTTACGTTGTCCAAGGAATGCTTGTGCTTTGAGTTTTAGCTTTTCTGGTGTGTTATCTACTTGTCTTTTTTCTAATACTTCCAATATATGCCAACCATATTGCGTTCTAAATGGAGTACTTAATGTTTTCACGGCTTGTTGTTTCATAACATTGGCAAATTGTGGTACAAGTGACGTTTCAGAAACCCAACCTAGATCACCGCCATTGGCTTTGCTGCCTAGATCATCTGAGTATTTTCTAGCAAGATCGGCAAAATTTGCTCCTGCTTCAATTTGCTGGCGGATTTTCGTAATTTCTTGTCTAGCCTGAGCATCAGTACGTTTATTATCAACTTTGATAAGAATATGGCGTACATGGGCTTTGGTGATAATGCCTTTGCCTTGTTGTGCCCCGCCGCGTTTATCTAAAAGTTTAAGAATATGGAAACCTGTAGGATCACGTACAACCTCTGAAATAGCTCCAACATCCAACAGAGCTAAAACACGATTGAATGATGCGGGTAAATTTTCAGCAGCTTGCCAACCAAGATGTCCACCATTTTTTGCAGCATTGTTATCAGAGGATGATCTGGCTATAGCATCAAAATTTCTTGTTTCAATGACTTTTTTGCGTAAGTCTTCTGCCCGTTTTTTTGCAGCATTGACTTGAGCAATGGGTGTGCCATTAGGAGCAGAAACAAGAATATGTTGTAGTTTATATTGAACACCTTTATTTAAGATATTACTTTGGCTAACAATCAAGTCTTCAATTTCTTGTTGAGAAACATTGATATGTTTATCAACCTGTCTCTGGCGTAGTGCTTCCATGATCATACGGTTACGTACCTGTTCACGATAGTTTTTATAATCCATGCCTTCACGTTGTAAAGCTTGACGAAATTGCCCTAAAGACATGCGATTTTTTGCAGCAATCTTTTCTAGCGTTTTATTGAGTTGTATCGAGTCAATTTCAATACCTCTTTCTTTTGCCTGCTGTAGCTGAATTTTTTCAAGAATAAGGTCATCCAGTGCAGCAACTCTGAGCTGTGCAGGCGAGAGTCTAGCTGCTTGCTTTGATGTGGCTCGAAGTAATTTTGCCCGCTTGTCTATCTCACTTAACATGACGACATCATTATTTACGACGGCAGCAATACGATCAATCGGTGTGTTTGCCGAGATATTGGTTACTCCAAGCAATAAAAATATACAAACAAATAATAAATATTTTATCATTAGTAAGGGTAAATATGTATTTACTTTATTCATATTTTTTTCCAATATTTGGTTTTATTCTCTGTGAATAATAGCCCATCCACTAGGAGCTTGCACATTCTCAGTTAGCCTTCTAGAAACTTCTTAATTTAATGGTTTAGGATGATTTTTGCGTTAAAGGTTTCTCAGTATGCTTTATTGAATAGGTGTGAAGCTACCAAGCCCTTTAAAAGAGACCTCCATAAATATGGCATTATCATAAGTATTATTATCAGAAGTCAGGTACTTTTTTGCCGAAATACGCGATCGAATACAGCAGGTTGTATATTCTATACCTAAGTTATTCTCTAAGGTACGTTGGTTGAGTAAGTCCTGATTCCATCCTCCTGTAAGTCGCCAATTATTTTTAACAGGAACAGAAAAGTCTAAGTCTAGTTGTTTTAATGAGTCTTGTCGGTAACGGTAAGTGCTGTTGACAGAACGAGATTTGTCATCCTGATAATTCAATCGAAGCTGCCCTGATAGTATGTGGCTTGCATCTGCCTTCCATAAAGACGTTGATGATACCGTAATGTTTTCATTCAAGTTACCTGAAAATTCAAGTGCTAGCTCGGAACGTGGATTAGTTTTGCTGTTATTACCTGGCAATGTAACATTACGATTATTAAAGTGGAATATTTGACCGACACTAGCCGTAAATAATTCATTACCTGTAGCTTGATCTAAAATTCTTGATGTTAATGATGCTGAAAGTCGATTGGTATCTTCAATACGGTCTTTTCCTGAAAAGCGACTTTCACTAAATAATTGATCATAACGGAAACTATTTTCTGAGGTATCAAAAATGGGAATATCGTCTTGATCAGTATAAGGCGTATGGGTATAAAATAGTCTAGGTTCTAAGGTTTGTACCTTTTTTCCGTTGGCAAAATCACGCTCAAAGAAAATACCACTATCAACACTAAATGTCGGTAAAGTCCGAGTGATTTTATTTTTTCCTGGTGGATTATTATTAAGGTTGTATTGCGTATAGCGTAATCGTAATGATGGTTTTAGGAAATAAGATAAACTTGAAAAATTTTTAGAAACACTTGCATTAACATCAAAACGTGAGCCTGTTGTGGCTGATGTCTGCTTTTTCTTATCAAAGTAAACCAATTCTGAGCTAACAGAAAGATCAGTACTATTATTGCTTATATCAGGGTCATAATTAAAAACAATCTGTGGCAAACGTCGATATGGATCAGACGTTCCATCAAGTAATTGAAAGTCTTGCAAACGCCCCATTAAGTTCCAATGATCTCCAGATGTTTGGGCTTCAATTCTACGTTCAAATATGGTACGGCTTGATGCTTTTAGATTGTCACTGAAGTCATCGAAGTAATTAACATCTGATGCTCCTTCTGCATCAATACTCAATTTTGTGCGGTCACTAAACTGCGTGAGGTGTCGAATATTGTAATAATGTCGGTTTTCAGCACTACGCTTATTGTCATTAAATAAAACTTCATAATTTAATACGCCATTGTGTTTAGGTGTTAAATAACGAAGCGTATTATCATATTTTATACCACGTTTAGAGTAAAAGTTAGGTGTTAATGTATAATCATAATTAGGAGCGAGATTAAAATAATAGGGTATCGATATACCGATGCCTAACTTTCCACTATTGGTATATGATGGTAATAAAAAGCCTGATTTTCTTTCATTAGTTAATGGAAAAGATAAATAAGGAAAATAAAAAACAGGCATATTTTTTTTGCTAACTCTTAAGGTTACATTCCGAGCGGTGCCCACTTCTTTCTCGTGGTTTAATTTGATTGTAGAAGAGCTTAAATACCAACTAGTTTGATCAATTGGACAGGTTGAATAAGTCGTATTGTTTAAATAGGTAAATTTATCACCCAATTGATGTATAGATTGACTTGTACCTCGACTATTTAAGTCACCATTGTCCTCAAATATTTGATAGCTTGCATCAGTAGCAATATTATTTTGTGTTTTTAAATTAAATGTTGCTTCTTTACTACTAACATATAAATGCTTTGTTAAGCTTTTAACATGTCCTTTTGCTTTGGCAATTTCTGTATTTCTATTATATATAATTTTGTCAGCAAAATATTGCTTGCCATCGTTAACAATAAATACATTTCCCCAAAGTTGTGATTCACCTACTTTACTCAACAAGGCTTTATCTGCTTCTAAATAAGTATCTTCTGCTTGCAAATTCTCAGGGAGTGAGGCAATAACCGGCTTATTTACACTCGCTTTACAGCTTTGCCATTCTACTGCCCAAAGAATACTAGGGCTTGCTAGTAAGCCAAGTGATAAGATTAAGTAAAAATTAGGATGTATTATTGTCATTGTTTTTTGCATAGAATTGAGAGTATTTACTTTCTTAGGAGGTTAGTATTAGTATGGCAGAATATCCATTTTTTCGTAGTCCTCAAACTCGCCCCCTCAGCTTGGTTACTTAATGTATGAGCTTAACGTAATCTATTTAGAAGATGGTAAGCAATTGATTATTCGGGATGTATTCACAGCATCCCGAATAATCAATTGCTTACTATCTTTACCGCCATTATTATAAGTAGCGACATAGATTTATCATATAATAAATTAATCAGACAAACGAATATAAAATAACAATGAATTACGAAGGTATTGAACAGCTTCCGCTACAAGATTATACAGAAAAGGCATATTTGGATTATTCCATGTATGTCATCATGGATCGAGCCTTACCAAATATTGGTGATGGCTTAAAACCCGTACAACGTCGCATTATTTATGCCATGTCCGAGTTAGGACTATCAGCGGCATCTAAGCATAAAAAATCAGCCAGAACTGTCGGTGATGTACTAGGTAAATTTCATCCACATGGCGATAGTGCCTGCTATGAAGCAATGGTATTAATGGCACAGCCGTTTTCTTATCGTTATCCATTGGTTGATGGTCAAGGCAACTGGGGATCGCAAGATGATCCTAAGTCATTCGCCGCCATGCGATATACTGAATCTCGCTTAACCCCTTATGCTAAGTTATTACTGCAGGAGTTAGAGCAGGGAACAGCTGATTGGGTGCCTAACTTTGATGGAACATTAAAAGAACCAGCTGTTCTTCCAGCTCGTGTTCCTAATGTTTTACTTAATGGAGGCATGGGAATTGCAGTTGGCATGGCAACTGACATTCCACCGCATAATTTACGTGAGGTTGTTAATGCTTGTATCCACTTATTAGATAATCCAAATGCAAGTTTAAAGGCAATTTGTCAATTTATTCAAGCACCTGATTATCCAACTAAAGCTGAAATTATCACACCAAAAGATGATATTCAGAAAATATATGAAAAAGGTCTTGGTTCCTTAAAAGCCCGTGCGATTTGGCAAAAAGAAGCTGGAAATATCATTATTTCTGCACTGCCCTATCAAGTCTCAGGTAATAAAGTTTTAGAGCAAATTGCTCAACAAATACGAGCTAAAAAGCTACCGATGGTTGAAAGTTTACGTGATGAATCTGATCATGAAAACCCAATCCGGCTAGTTATTACACCACGTTCCAATCGTGTTGATATCGAACAATTAATGTTACACCTATTTGCTTCAACTGACTTAGAAAAAAGCTATCGTGTTAATCTTAATATGATTGGTAATAATGGTAGCCCACAAGTTAAAAATCTGTTGCAAATATTGACCGAATGGTTGATTTATCGTCGTAGTGTCGTTACTAAGCGATTACAATGGCGACTAGATAAAGTTGAAAAACGTTTACATATTCTAGAAGGCTTAATGATTGCTTTTTTTAGTATTGATGAAGTCATTATGACTATTCGACTAAAAGATAAACCAAAGTCTATATTAACAAAACGCTTTGGTATTACTGATATTCAAGCAGAAGCTATATTAGAGTTAAAACTCCGTCATTTAGCTAAATTAGAAGAGGTGAAAATTAAAAAAGAACAATCGGAGTTGCAAGAAGAGCAGAATTATCTCAAAGGTATTTTAGAGTCAGATGAAAAGTTAACTACTTTAATTAAAGATGAACTAA
>JALWYT010000357.1:0-2968 GCA_026992705.1 Thiotrichaceae bacterium | reverse complement strand
ATGCTGAAGACTATGGCGATAAACGACGCTCACCACTAAGGCAGAGAGAGGCAGCTCAAATGATGGATGAATCATTACTTACGCCTTCTGAACCGATTACTGTCATCCTATCAAAAATGGGCTGGATTCGTGCGGCTAAAGGTTATGAGATTGATCCAAAAGGTTTAAATTACAAGCAAGGTGACGATTATCAAGCCTCAGTTAGAGGACGTTCTAATCAAATGGTTGTATTGCTAGATGATACGGGACGAGCTTATTCTACAATAGCACACACATTACCTTCAGCTAGAGGGCAGGGTGAACCTGTTACCGGTCGGTTTTCTCCGCCTAGTCAAGCAAAGTTTATCAGCATCATGATGGGAGATGATAAAAAATATTTTCTAGCATCAAATTTTGGATATGGTTTTATTGGTAGTGTTAAGAATTTTATCTCCAAAGCAAAAGGGGGGAAAGCAATATTGACTATACCTAAAGGAGCAAAGATTTTACCACCAGTTAAAATTTTTGATATAGAAACTGACAAACTTGCCGTAGTTACTAGTCGTGGTTATTTATTATTAGTTAATGTTAAAGAAATACCACAAATGCAACGTGGTAAAGGTAATAAGTTAATCAATATTCCTCCTGCTCGATTAAAATCAGGTGATGAAAAAGTTGTAGCGATTATTTCCATACCTAATAACACCACATTAGTCATACATGCAGGGAAACGTTATAAAATCTTAAAACCAATCGAATTTAAAGAGTATCAAAGTGAACGAGGTAAGCGAGGTAAATTGTTGCCACAAACTTATCATAATGTTACTGGGCTTGAAATTAGAGATTAATTATTTAAATCACCAAGATATCATAGGCTGCAGCAAAACCCGTACTAGGTGTTACTCCTGAATGAATGGTATAGACAACGGTTTGATAGGTTTGGTATTTTTGACCGCTATATTGGTTAGATTTCACTTCATTGTTGGTATCTGTTTTTATTCCTAAAAAAGTACCAATACATATACCAACATATTTTTGCGATATTTAAGGGTTAAACTGGTATGAAGTGAGTCATAAAAAAGGAAGAAAATCTTATTATATCAATCACTTGGAAAATTATGCTATAATGTGATTACGGACACAACATCCACAAAAAAGCCCGCTGTTATGCGAGGGTGGGATTTATTGTTCTTTCTTAATAGATTGATAATAAAAAGATAAATGATATGATAGTATATTAATACCGTCACTAGATACCGTCAAATTTAAACTATGCCATTAACAGATGTAGCACTACGCAACGCAAAGCCGAAAGATAAGCCCTACAAATTATCCGATTGGGGAGGGTTGTATATTCTTATTAACAAAAAAGGTTATAAATATTGGCGGTATGATTACCGATACCAAGGCAAACGTAAAACCTTAGCTCTTGGGGTGTATCCTGATATTAGTCTAAAGCAAGCAAGAATTAAACATGAAGAAGCTAGAGAGTTATTAGGGCAAGGGATAGACCCTGCTATACAACGTAAAGTCGAGAAAATCACACAAATAAAAAACAATCAAAATAACTTTGAAGCCGTCGCCCGTGAATGGCACGAAAAGCATAAACACACATGGACAGAGGGACACGCTAAAACAATCATTCATCGGCTAGAAGTTAATATCTTTCCCTATATCGGATTCAGACCTATATCCGAGATTGAACCGCCCGACATTTTAGCACCACTACGCATTATTGAAGAACGTGGAGCAGTGCATACAGCACACAGAATAAGGGCATTGTGTGGACAAGTGTTTAGATATGCCGTTGCGACAGGTCGAGCCAAACGTGACCCTACCGCAGACCTACGCGGGGCAATTCCCCCCGCAAAATCAAAACACTTTGCAACAATTACCGACCCTAAAGAAATAGGGGAACTGCTCCGAGCAATAGATGATTATCAAGGCGACTTCACCACAGCAAAAGCATTACAACTAAGCCCCTATGTGTTTGTAAGACCAGGAGAATTAAGAAAAGCCGAATGGTCAGAAATTGATTTTGACGCAAAACAATGGATTATCCCCGCTGAAAAAATGAAAATGAAGCGAGCTCATATTGTCCCCCTAGCAGATCAAGTCATAAGCCTATTAAAAGACATGCAACAACTCACAGGACACCGACAATATATATTCCCAAGCCTACGCACACCAAGGCGACCCATGAGCAACAACACCATAAACGCAGCACTTAGGCGATTAGGCTACAGCAAAGACCAAATGACAGCACATGGATTTAGAAGCCTAGCGTCAACACGATTAAATGAAATGGGCTACAGACCAGACCTAATAGAAAAACAACTAGCCCATGAAGAAAGCAACCGAGTAAGAGCCGCTTATAACCGTGCTGAATACCTAGAAGAAAGAACAGAAATGATGACTCAATGGGCAAACTACCTTGATTCATTGCGTGCTGGTGCTGAGGTGATACCCATAAAACGAGCAAGCTAGTAAACTAGACAGCAACGAGCAAAAGCCATTGATGCAATTCTTGATTTACGCAGTAAACAAAAGCCTATATCTGCTAGCAAAATCAATCAGGCAAGACAAGAGCTTGGATGACTATCAAACACCATGACCCAAAAGAAAACCCTCACACTCAAGAAAAAACGCTCAACCAGCACAGCGACAGGTGCAAGCATTAGCCCTATGCGAAAGCTACGGGGCAAGAAACGCATTATTATTAATACAGGGGCAGGTACTACCCCTCAAAACAAAAAGAAGCCCGTAAAACGCACCAAAAAGCCCGTACAGCCACAAATTAAGAAAACTCCACCGTCTGAGATTAAAGCCCGTGAGCTTGATCAATTACTGGGGGAACGCTTTACCGCATGGCGGGATAATGAACCGCTGAGGATTGGTATTGAAAAAGAAATCTTCCAGCTAATCAGTGCTGAACACTTGCCCTATAGCAAGCGTGTAGTGAAAAAGGTACTCAAACGCCACTGCACCA
>JALWYT010000356.1 GCA_026992705.1 Thiotrichaceae bacterium | reverse complement strand
CCACTACGCCTAGCCGAGTTTGGTTCTTGTCATCGCAATGAAATGTCAGGTGCATTGCAGGGCATTATGCGAGTGCGTGGCTTTGTGCAGGATGATGCTCATATTTTCTGCACAGAAGATCAAATTCAAACCGAAGTCGCTGAGTTTATTGATTTCTTGCATGATGTTTATAATGACTTTGGCTTTACTGAAGTGATTTATCGCCTATCAACTCGCCCTGAAAATCGTGTTGGTAGTGAGGAAAACTGGGATAAAGCAGAAAAAGCATTGGCTGATGCCCTAGATGCAAAAGGCTTAGATTGGGAAGAGCTACCGGGTGAGGGAGCTTTTTATGGTCCTAAAATTGAATTTACGCTACGAGACTGTCTAAAACGTCATTGGCAGTTGGGTACGATTCAAGTTGATTTCTCAATGCCCGGTCGCTTGGGTGCAGAATATGTAGCAGAAGATGGCTCGCGGCAAACACCTGTTATGCTGCACCGAGCGATTTTAGGTTCATTTGAACGCTTTATCGGCATATTAATTGAGCATCATGAAGGACGCTTCCCTCTGTGGTTAGCTCCTGAGCAAGCTGTTTTAATGAATATTACGGATAAGCAGGCAGACTTTGTTAAGGATGTTGAACAACGCTTAAAGGCGGCTGGCATCCGAGCAATTTCAGACTTGAGAAATGAAAAAATAGGTTTTAAAATTCGAGAGCATACGATGCAGCGTATCCCATATCTTCTTGTTATTGGGGATCGTGAAGTTGAAACTGACTCAGTTGCTGTTAGGACACGCTCTGGTGAGGACTTAGGTGTGATGCAAGTCAATGATTTGATTAAACACCTACAAGGAGAGATTGCCAAACGCGGTACTAATGAGTAAGCTTATTAGCGGAATCGTTACATTTTTGTAACGACTCCATGCAATTTATATGCAAGGTGGTAAGTGATTAATTATTCGGGCTTAGGCAGCAGGGATGCTACCTTAGAGCTTACAGGGATGTATTTACAGCGTCCCGAATAATCAAGCACTTACCACCTTCACTACTCATTAGACAGAAGTTACACATTTTTTTAATTATTTTTTTGGAGAAATAAAAATCGCAGGTAAGAAAGAAAAACATCGTATTAATGGCGATATAACCGCATCAAAGGTGCGCCTCATTGATAAAGATGGAGAAAATAAAGGTATTGTTTCATTAAATGAAGCATTGGCAGAAGCACAAAACAATAAGCTTGACCTTGTGGAAATCGTTCCTAATGCCAAGCCGCCTGTTGTGCGTGTCATGGATTATGGTCGTTTCAAGTTTGATGAAAGTAAGAAGCGTGCAAACAATAAAAAGAAACAAAAGAAAACCCAGCTTAAAGAAATTAAATTTCGCCCGACGACCGATATTGGCGATTACAATCGAAAAATAAAAGATCTAAGAAAATTCTTAGAAAATGGTGATAAAACGAAAGTAACCATTCGCTTTCGTGGGCGTGAATTAGCACATAGAGAACTCGGACAAGATTTATTAAAAAGGGTTGAAGCTGATTTGGAAGATGTTGCAACGGTTGAACAATTTCCAAAGCTAGAAGGTCGTCAGATGATGATGTTGTTAGGACCTAAAACCAAGAAATAATACAATAGCAATGCAATATTGTTACAAAATAATCTTGTTATATTAGTTATTTATCATATAGAATTACGCGTTCTGTGGCTCAAGCCTTCAGTTTGAGTCACAATTTTTTGTCGACATTCCTTTAAGGCAGGCACTCTTGAGGAATGTATCGTTGAAACTAACCCGCTATTGCGGTTAATGGAGATCAAAGATGCCTAAGATGAAAAGTAATCGCGGTGCTGCAAAGCGATTCCGCAAACGTGCAAATGGCACATTCAAGTGCAAACAATCCCATCTTCGTCACATTCTGACGAAAAAATCAACAAAACGTAAGCGTCAATTGCGTGCAGGCGATGTGATCGAAAAAGTCGATACACCCGCCGTTCGTAAAATGTTGCCATACAGCTAAGAGGGATTGAATTATGCCAAGAGTTAAGCGTGGTGTTACTGCCCGTGCAAAGCACAAAAAAGTATTAAAGAAAGCAAAAGGTTATTATGGTGCGCGTAGTCGAGTTTATCGCGTAGCAACACAGGCTGTTACAAAAGCAGGTCAATATGCTTACCGTGACCGTCGTCAAAGAAAACGTCAATTCCGTCAATTATGGATTATACGAATTAATGCTGCTGCAAGACAATTCGATATGTCATATAGCCGTTTCATCAATGGATTAAACAAAGCAGGTATCGAGATTGACCGCAAAGTATTAGCCGACTTAGCGGTACACGATATTGCAGCCTTTGGAAAGATAGCAGAAAAAGCGAAAGCCGCTTTAGACGCTTAATCTGGGTATTAGGTATTTAATACCTAAACAGATAATAAAATCAAAGCGGAGAGGGTTTTACCTTGCTCCGCTTTTTTTGTTTTGAGGTAACTACTTTACTAAAGGAAGTTCTGATCAAGTCCTGAATTTTTTAAAAATATAACATTTGTAGCCCGCATGGAGCTTTGCGGAATGCGGGGAATATACCACTGATTTTAACACATTGATTTACGGTGGAAATTCCCTGCGTTACGTTGCACTTCACGCAGGCTACGGTTTATTTTTTTATGGTTAAATAAAAATTGACTTAATCAGAGCTTCCTAAACAAGGAACAAAGGTAGTAATTAATTATTCGGGATGCTGTGAATTCATCCATATAAGCTCTGAGGTAGCCCCCTACCATCTAAACTCGAATAATCAAACACTTACCACCTTATATAACCTGAGTCGTTACGTTTTTGAGAAATAAAAAGGTATCGTTGTGCAAAACCTATCAGAACTTATGGATAAGGCTCTACAAGAGCTGGCAGATGCAAAAGACCTTGCAGCACTTGACCAAGTGCGAGTGCAATATT
>JALWYT010000355.1 GCA_026992705.1 Thiotrichaceae bacterium | reverse complement strand
ATTTTCTATAGGAGACTCTACAAGAAATATATAGGTTTACATTTTGTGTACTAAGGTTAAAGCATCTCTAAACATGAGCCGCTTTTTAAAAAGCTTCTTCACACCGAGTGGTTGTGATCGTAATAAATAAGCACCAAGTACACCTAAAATAAGCACAATAAAAAAGGTTCGCCCTGCGACTTCATCAAAATAGAAAAATGATCCTAAACCAATGGAAACAAGCATTAATTTTGCACTCATTACAAAGACAGTCGCTAATAGCAATACTGATGCAGCGTGAATTAAAAAGCCACCACTTTTATTGATCAGTTTCCATTTTGATTTTTTAATACCGATCTTTTTTAAATAATAGGTTTCTTTATCTATTAGTTCAGTCAACAAAGCCTCTTTAGAGCTTTTAATTAATTGTGATTCTACCTGTTTTTGATTCTTTTTTACAATTACAAAAGGCTGCTTTCTAATCTCTTTTTCATGCTTATGGCAAGCCTCTTGGAGCACTTGTTCAATAGATAATTCTTCAGGTAATTGTAAACGAGATAGCTCACTACTTTCCCATGTTTTTTGAATAGTTTGACGAATATAATTAAGACTTTGCTCTTTATAAGTATCTAATAATTGACTGATAATTCCTTTATCTTGAAAATCAGGTTCCACGGTTGCCTGCGTATAATAAATGGGTAGCTTCTCAATCGCCTGCCCTAAATAAAGTGAAGATAAGGACACCTCACCTGTTGCAACTAAATAACGAGCATATTCATATTGATATTCAGGATCAGGCTGGAGTGTGCTATTTAATACTTCGCACATAATACTTTCTGCACCCACATAATCTTGTTTCTGATAACGCGTTTTAGCAAGATGTCGCATAGCAAATACTTCAAATAGATGATGTTTAGTGGGTGCAAGTTGTATTGCTTGAATAAAATATTGTTCAGCTTGATCGAAATCATTTAAATAATTTAACGACATCCATGCAATATTAAAATGAGCATGATAATGATTGGGATTTTTTTCTAAAACTTGTTTTAATAATTCAATCGAGCGTTGAACAAGTCTTTTAGCTTCATCGATATCACTGTTTAAAGCTTTCACTAATAAAACATTAGCTAAACGCTCATTCTCTTGTTGATAGCGAATTTGGTATAAAGCCTGTGTATTACGAAGAAACTCAGATGTTTGTAGTGCAATACGAGATGCAATAATATCGAGTTGTGAATATAATTGTTCCTCCCAAACAAAGCCTCGAGTTGATAGCTTTGCATTGCGTTTTAGCCCCTGAATTAGACGTTGGAAAATCTCTTTTTTATTGCTTACTTTTAAAATCGAAATATACTCAATATCGATTCGGTGATGTGTCATAACTTTACTCATACTTTCAATATTACCTCCAATCCTTGGAATCAAAGGTTAATTATTCATCTAGCATTAAGGAAAGTCAAATATTTTTTAGAATATTACTATGTTCTAATGCTTAAGTGCTTTGTTATCATTAATAGTTATTAGATTAACATTCAGTATACGAGATAAAAAACTAACACAAATTTTCTTGTTTTCTTGATATTTTTTACGCAACTGCCACACTCAAACAAAGCATATTTATCGGATAAATAACAATGAAATGTGATAACAATTGGGATGATTCTTTATTAGAAGGGGAGAATGCAGATTATTTAGAAATGCTGTATGAGCAATATCAAGAATCGCCTGAATCCCTGAGCCACAAGTGGCAGCAATATTTTTCTGAGCTAAGTGATGCTACACAAAACACACCCAAACATTCACTTATTCGCAAGCAATTCCGTAGCAATGGTTTATTTCAACATCGTGATAATTCTCGTTGTTTATCCCCTGATATTTTAGAAGATGAACGCCATCAAGTGCGTGTTTTACAGCTTATTGAGTCATTTCGTTTTTTAGGGCATTTATCCGCTCATACCAACCCTTTGCAGAAAGCAGATCAAGTCAAATTACGGGATGAATTGACGCTGCACTACCATCGTTTAGATAAAGTTGACCCTGATAAAGTCTTTCATCCGGGTTCATTTAATCTGCAAGCCAATCCCACACTAAGCAATATCTATCATGCATTGCGACAGACTTATACTCAACATATTGGCGTTGAATATATGCACATGATGAGCATGACAGAACGAGAATGGGTACAACGTCGCTTGGAATTATGTCAATCGCAGGCGGATTTTAAGCCACAGCAAAAACAGCATATTTTACGCAAACTCATTGCAGCCGAGACATTTGAGCAATATCTACACAAACGCTATATCGGACAAAAACGCTTTTCATTAGAAGGCGGTGAAAGTTTAATCCCCCTACTAGATGAATTAATCCAAAAAGGTGGGCATGAAGGCGTGCAAAAGATAGTATTTGGCATGGCTCACCGAGGTCGTCTGAATGTATTGATTAATATTATGGGCAAACCCAGTCAAGACTTATTCAACGAGTTTGCGGGTGAATTAGATGATCCTACACATATGGGGGATGTAAAATATCACAAAGGCTATGCCTCCCATGTTGAAACCCCAGGCGGTCCCGTGCATTTAGCCCTAGCCTTTAATCCATCACATTTAGAGATTATCAGCCCTGTGATTGTTGGCTCAGTGCGAGCAGGACAAGCTCGACGCGGTGATCATAATGGTGATAAAACCGTTGCTGTAGTATTACACGGTGATGCGGCTTTTGCGGGGCAAGGTGTGGTGATGG
This sequence comes from Thiotrichaceae bacterium, assembly GCA_026992705.1. Lineage (GTDB taxonomy): Bacteria > Pseudomonadota > Gammaproteobacteria > Thiotrichales > Thiotrichaceae > S015-18. Next base: position 212 of record JALWYT010000355.1, on the reverse strand, counting down.
AAACCTTTAATATGAGCCAGACGCGGGGGTATGGTATTCATGGCACGGTGCATATTGTCATCAATAATCAAATTGGCTTCACTACTAGCACCCGCGAAGACAGTCGTTCAAGTTACTACGCCACAGATATTGCCAAAATGGTCAATGCCCCGATTTTGCACGTTAATGGCGATGATCCTGAAGCGGTGATTTTAGCGGGGCGGGTTGCTTTG
>JALWYT010000354.1 GCA_026992705.1 Thiotrichaceae bacterium | reverse complement strand
ATTGGTGAGAGCTGCACAGAAACGGAGACATTGGCGTATCTCAAGCAGTTGGCTCAGCAAAATAAGGTGTATAAATCTTATATTGGCATGGGTTATTATGACACCATTGTTCCTCCTGTTATTTTGCGTAATGTGTTGGAAAATCCGGGGTGGTACACGGCTTATACACCTTATCAGCCTGAAATTTCTCAAGGGCGTTTGGAGGCTTTGCTGAATTATCAGCAGATGGTCATGGATTTAACGGGGATGGAAATTGCCAATGCCTCTTTATTAGATGAGGCGACAGCGGCAGCAGAGGCGATGGCTTTATGCAAACGCTCAAACCGTAAAAATAAATCACAGCAATTTTTTGTCGCCGAGGATATTCATCCGCAGACTTTAGATGTTTTGCAAACGCGAGCAAATTATTATGGCTTTGAATTGATTATTGGTAAGCCTGCCAGTGATTTAGCTGATAAAGAAGTCTTTGGGGTTTTGCTGCAATATCCGAATACAACTGGCGAAATTGTCGATATTGCACCGATTATCGAGCAAGCCCATCAACAAAATGCGTTGGTGTGCGTGGCAGCGGATTTAATGGCATTGGTCATGCTTAAAACACCCGGGGAATTGGGTGCAGATGTAGTTTTTGGTTCGGCTCAACGCTTTGGTGTGCCAATGGGCTACGGAGGCCCTCATGCCGCATTTTTTGCAACACGCGATAAATTTAAGCGAACCATGCCGGGGCGGGTGATTGGCATGTCGATTGATTCGCACGGCAAACAGGCGTTACGAATGGCAATGCAGACTCGCGAACAGCATATTCGACGCGATAAGGCGACTTCAAATATTTGTACGGCTCAGGCATTGTTGGCAAATATGGCAGGCTTTTATGCGACGTATCACGGGGCAGATGGCTTACGCAAAATTGCAGGGCGAATTCATCGTTTGACCAGCATTTTGGCAATGGGCTTGCAAGAAAAAGGCATAAAACTATTGCATAGCACTTGGTTTGATACCTTGACCTTGCTTGTGGGCGATAAACAACAAATGCTTTACCAAAAGGCACTTGATGCGGGGATTAATTTAAGGTGTTTGGATAATGATAAGCTTGGCATCAGCCTTGATGAGAAAAAGACAAAAGATGATGTCGCAGAGTTGTTTGATGTCTTGCTTGGGGCAAATCATGGCTTGCAGATTGATGAATTAGATGCAGCGATACGTTCGGGCAAGTCGGTTATTCCTGCTGATTATCAGCGTGATTCTGCGTTTTTAAGCCATGCGGTGTTTAATCGCTATCATTCCGAAACCGAAATGCTGCGTTATTTGAAAGCACTGGAAAATAAAGATTTTTCACTCACACATGGCATGATTCCGCTTGGCTCATGCACCATGAAACTTAATTCCACAACAGAAATGATGCCGATGACATGGCCAGAGTTTACGGATATTCACCCCTTTGCTGAAGATGACCAGACGCAAGGCTATCGGCGTATGATTAAAGAGTTGGAAGATTGGTTATTGGAAATAACTGGCTATGATGCAATGTCGATGCAGCCTAATTCGGGGGCTCAGGGGGAGTACGCGGGCTTGTTAGCCATTAGTCGATACCACGAAAGCAGAGGAGAAGGACATCGAAATATTTGCTTAATCCCAAGTTCTGCACACGGTACAAACCCTGCTTCTGCGGCAATGGCGAATATGAAAATCGTTATTGTAGAATGCGATGATAATGGCAATATTGATGTAGCTGATCTGCGTGAAAAAGCCGAGAAATATGCCAATGATTTAGCCTGCATTATGATTACTTATCCCTCAACGCATGGCGTATTTGAGGAGGCGGTTGTTGAAATCTGCGAGATTGTGCATCAAAACGGTGGGCAGGTTTATATGGATGGTGCCAATCTCAATGCTCAAGTGGGACTGTCTCAGCCGGGGAAATTTGGTTCAGATGTATCCCATTTGAATTTACATAAAACTTTCTGCATTCCGCATGGCGGTGGTGGACCGGGTATGGGACCAATTGGCGTAAAAGCACATTTAGCTCCTTTTTTATCAAGCCATGTGGTCAATCCGCCTGCGGGAATCCCTGAAAATAATGGTGCAGTTTCTGCTGCTCCTTTTGGTAGTGCGGCAATTTTGCCAATTTCATGGGCATATATTAAATTGATGGGAGCAGAAGGCATGAAAAAGGCAACCGAAGTAGCAATCTTAAGTGCTAATTATATCGCTGAACGTTTATCTGAGCATTATCCCATTTTATACAGAGGAAACAATGGCAGGGTAGCTCATGAGTGTATAATTGATATACGCCCTATTAAGGCAGAATCAGGTATATCGGAGGAGGACATTGCAAAACGTTTGATGGATTATGGTTTCCATGCTCCTACGATGTCGTTTCCTGTTGCGGGAACATTAATGATTGAACCCACGGAATCTGAATCAAAGTATGAGTTAGATCGTTTTTGTGATGCAATGATTGCAATTAAAGAAGAAGTTCGCAAAGTGCAAAATGGGGAGTGGTCAATTGAAAATAATCCTTTGGTTAATGCACCTCATACATTAAATGATTTAATTACGGTTTGGGATCGACCTTACTCGCAGCAATTGGGAGTACTGCCTGCTGGAAAACACAATATGGCTAATAAATATTGGCCTACCGTCAATCGTGTTGACAATGTTTATGGTGACCGGAACTTAGTTTGCTCATGCCCAAGTATTGATGAGTACCGTTAAAGATATTTTTTAGGTGATGTTTTTTTACAACAATTTATAAAAATTATTTTTCTTATTGTTGTAAATTGTCCTATACTCGTGGCGTGTAGGTTTTCTATATCTTTGATTATTAGTTCTAGTGTGATATTTTTGCTAATGTTTGCCAAATAAAACACATATGACTAATGTTAAATATTTTTAGATGAAAAAACCACAAAGTTAATATCTTTTTTGGTATAC
>JALWYT010000353.1 GCA_026992705.1 Thiotrichaceae bacterium | reverse complement strand
CTATGATAGTAATGGTTATTTGATTAGTGGCACAACTGACGATGATGGAGGAGAGTCATTTAATTCACAACTTGTATTCACCCCCGACTCTGACGGTTCTTATTATATTTCTGCTGGTGCTTTTGGTATCGAAACTGGAACGTATCAACTTTCGATTGATCAGTGGTTCTATTAATAAAGAACTGTACTTTCAACTACTCTCAGGGTACAGGGTACTACTTCTGTAGCCTGAGCATAGTCGAAGGTGATATTTGCGTCAGTGCTTTGATCCATAGCATTCCCACTCAGGAGTGTGGGAATGAGGGATAAGTTCTTTACCATTGATTTGTTAGGCTTTAAACCTCTGCCGCTGCTAATTCCTTACGGAATTCTGCACAAATCGAGTCATATTTATTAGGGTCGTCTGGATTTTCTGCTCCGAAGATTGCAGAGCCTGCAACAAACATATCAGCACCCGCTTCTTTAATTTGACGGATATTATTGGCTTTTACACCACCATCAATTTCTAAACGAATATCATAGCCTGAGCTATCAATCATTTTGCGAGCGGTATTTAGCTTGTTTAGTGTTTCAGGAATAAAGCTTTGCCCACCAAAACCGGGGTTGACTGACATTAATAAAATAACATCCACTTTATCCATGACATGCACTAATAAATTAAGCGGTGTTGCAGGGTTAAATACTAAACCTGATTTACAGCCTAAATCACGAATCATGCTTAGTGTGCGGTCAACGTGCTCAGATGCTTCAGGATGGAAGGTAATATAAGTTGCACCTGCTTTAGCAAAATCAGGAATAATGCGGTCAACAGGCTTGACCATTAAATGCACATCAATATCAGCCGTAACACCGTGATTGCGTAGTGATTCACAAACCAAAGGACCAATCGTTAAATTTGGTACATAGTGGTTGTCCATTACGTCAAAATGCACAACATCAGCACCTGATGCGATGACATTATCGACTTCTTCACCTAAACGTGCGAAGTCAGCAGAAAGAATAGATGGAGCAATTAAATCTGTTTGTCTTGCCATGAGAGAAACTCCCCGAAAATTGTAGGATAACATCGTAGATATTACGATGGACGAATAAACTGAACGTGCACTTTACCTGATTAGCTTAGATTTTCCAAAAAGATTAAGTAGAAATCTGTGTTGAATAACTTAAAAATTTCACTATTTAGACAATTTGAGTAATAACTGAGTTTCTTCATCACACTTTTCTTACAAAACTCTCATAGTTGCTATAAAGTCAATAATGTATCTCACATCTTGATGTATGTTATACTATGTTATATGAATATTTATTTGGATAATTGCTGTTTAAATAGACCATTTGATAATCAATCAGACCCAAGAATACATCTTGAATCTGAAGCTATAAAAACAATTATCAGACTTATTGAAGCTGGTATATGGCAGCTTGTTACTAGCAAAGTACTTTTGTTTGAAATTAATAACACTCCTGATGAACAAAGACGAAGAAACCTTCATGGAATTAATAAAATGGCAAGTAAATGTATTGAAACCACTACTAGCATTAGGAATAGAGCAAAATACTTTGAAATTTTTGGACTTCAAGCATTTGATGCTGCACATTTAGCATGTGCTGAAAATAATGCTAATGTACTTTTAACTGTAGATAATAGATTTCGGAAACGAGCAAATACTATTGAAGATATCAATATTGAGGTAAAAAATCCTTTGCAATGGTTGGAAGAGGTACTGAAATGAGTACAGTAAACTATAAAACAGATTATGAAATACAAGAAACGGCTTTTGAGCTATTACATAAAAAGCTAGGAATGAGTGACCTTATCCGTTTTATGCAACAATATAATAAAGGCTATGGTAATTACGTTCAGGATAGAGATAAGTGGCAAAAAAAATATACAGTAGATAGCCTTTTTGATGAAATAGAACAACAGTTATAAATGAAATCCTGCTCAAACCATGAGCGACTTTTTTGACAAATCCACCGATTGATCAACCACCCAATTCGCTTTAATTTCAGAGCTTTGTCGTAAGATTTTAATGTAATTTTCTCGGCTGATATTCTCAGCTCCCATCGACATAAGGTGTGAGCTTTCTACTTGGCAATCAATTAATTCATAGCCCCATTGTTGTAAGTGATAAGCCAAGGCGACAAGAGCAATTTTGGATGTGTCGGCAGCTCGGCTAAACATGGATTCTCCGCTAAATACGCCATTAATCGCTACGCCATATAAGCCTCCGACCAATTCATTATCTGCATTTCTCACTTCGACTGAATGAGCATAGCCGAGTTGGTGTAAACGTAGATAGGCATGATACATTTCATCGGTAATCCATGTGCCATCTTGTGTGCTTCGTGGGGCAGCACAGGCTTGTACGACAGCGGCAAAATTTTGATCAAATGATAATTGGTAGCCTTTGTTTCTTATGGATTTTCTAAGACTGCGAGTAATGCGAATATTTTGCGGATACAATACCGCTCGCGGGTCAGGACTCCACCATAAAATAGGGTCGCCCTCATTAAACCAAGGGAATATGCCTGAGCGATAGGCGTTGATCAATCGCTCAGGACTCAAATCTCCTCCCATTGCTAGCAAGCCATTGGGTTCTTTCCAAGCCATTTCAGTCGGTGGAAAAGCTTCATGGCTGGTTGTTGAGTCTAGTACTGTGAGGAAATTTGAGTTTGTTGACATTTATTTCTCTAAAGCATCCAAATATTTCTCTGCATCCAGAGCTGCCATGCAGCCTGTTCCTGCGGATGTGATGGCTTGGCGATAGATGTGATCCATTACGTCACCTGCGGCAAAGATGCCTTCAACACTGGTTTGGGTTGCGTTACCTTCTGTACCACTGTTGACTTTAATATAGCCGTTATTCATTTCAAGTTGCCCTGCGAAAATATCGGTATTGGGCTTGTGTCCGATGGCGATAAAAATGCCGTGTACGTCAATTTCTTCGGTTTCACCTGTTTTGACGTTTTTGATACGCATTCCTGTTACGCCTGCGTCGTCGCCTAGCACTTCGTCTAGTACATTGTCCCATTTAATCGTGATATTGCCATTTTCTGCTTTTTCTTTGATTTGATCTTGCAGGATTTTTTCTGAGCGGAATTCATCACGACGGTGTACGACTATCACTTCTTTTGCAATATTTGAAAGGTATAAGGCTTCTTCAACGGCGGTATTCCCCCCACCGATAACAGCAACCTTTTGATTTCGGTAGAAGAAACCATCACAAGTTGCACAGGCAGAAACACCTTTGCCTTTATATTTTTCTTCTGATTCTAGCCCTAGATACATTGCTGAAGCACCTGTACAAATAATAAGAGCATCACAGGTGTATGAGCCTGTATCCCCTGTTAAGCTAAATGGGCGTTGGCTGAAATCAACGTTATTAATATGATCAAAAATGATTTCAGTATCAAAGCGTTCGGCGTGGTTTTTCATGCGTTCCATGAGCTCAGGTCCTAAAACACCATCATTATCACCAGGCCAGTTATCAACATCCGTTGTCGTCATTAGCTGACCACCTTGTTCCATTCCTGTTATCATAACAGGGTTAAGATTTGCTCGTGCTGCATAAACTGCTGCTGTATAGCCTGCGGGACCAGAGCCGAGAATTAGTACTTTACAATGTTTAACATCACTCATAGGATTGAGTCTCTCCAGAAAATTAATTAATGATTGTTGCTTTTGAATGGGGGATAATCCTAAAATTATCCATTGCATAGGTAAAGAGGTAACAAAAAATAATAAAGTAATAAATTGATAAACCACTATCTGTATCTTTGTACTATTCTAGATGAGGATATAGATTCAATGAAACAGAAGAAAAGGAAATTTCATCTTGGCTCAAGAAAAAACTAAATTGAACAAAATTAAACGTGTAAGTTTACAGCAAGCAAGCGTCCTCTTTTTTGTTATGCTTGGTTTACTAATTTATGTTGCACTATTTACTTTTGATCCCGCAGACCCAGGTTTCTTTAATCATGATACAAATGTAGAAATCGTTCATAATAAAGCAGGTAGAAAAGGGGCATGGATTGCGGATTTATTCTTAGGGGTGTTCGGCGGTGTTGCTTATCTCATCCCAATTATTTTAATTGCTCTTGGCTTTACTGCTTTTCGATTAGGACCACATAAGAAAAATCCTAATAATCCACGTGGTGGTATCAATAGTGTTATCTCTATTATAGGTGCATTTATTGCTCTATTCTGTGCGACAGCTCTTGCACATTCTTTGTTTAATAGTGACACATTGCCTAATGGTGCAGGAGGTGCATTGGGGCAATATGTTGCTGCCTTGGGGGCCAATTCATTTTTAGGCTATATTGGTTCTGTTTTGGTGCTATTTATTGGCTTTTTAATTGGTATTACATTAGTTGGGGATATTCACTGGGGTGAACTTACTGATAAAATTGGTTTAGCGGTTATCTCCTTATTTAAATTTATTCAGGAGAAAACAATATCTGGAATAAAAGAAGATGAAGGATTATTAGAAGCAGTGGCAAGAGTCTCAAAAAACCTTGCCAATACGCCTAAAGCATGGTTAAAAACACTAACTTCCAAACTATCATTTAATAAACCATTTGTTATAAAAGATGAAGCTGAAGAGCGGAAAGAGCCTAAGCTTGATGCAAAAGCACATACTACCAACAAACCCATAGAGCCATTAATAGAAAAAAATAATTTAGATGTTCCTCCTCGCCTTGCTCCTAATCCTAATAAAGCCAATACTAAACCAGTGGATAAAAAACAAACCATACCTTATCAAAATGATAATATTTCTATACATTTGCCTAATAAGACCACCAGTTTACCTCCTATTCACTTACTCGATCCTGCACCAGAACAACAAGCTCCTGATTCATCACGTGGATTAGAACAAGTAGAATATATCAATGCTTTAGCGGAAAAGATTCCTGTTATTTTAGATAATTACACGGTTAAAAATGCTGAAGTTGTTGAGCAACATCCTGGTCCTATTGTTACACGTTTTGAAATCAAACTTGCCCCTGGAACAAAAGTCAGCAAAGTGACCAATCTTGCCAAAGACCTTGCTCGAAACCTTGGTGTTCCTAGTGTTCGTGTGGTTGAAGTTATACCAGGTAAAACAACCATTGGACTTGAGGTACCTAATGAGCATCGTGAGTTAGTGGCAATTAGTGAAGTTATATCTTCCAAACAATATCAACGTTCACGCTCACCCCTTACCTTAGTATTAGGTAAGGATATATCAGGTAGTCCTGTTGTTGCTGATTTAGCAAAAATGCCACATTTATTAGTTGCAGGAACAACAGGTTCAGGAAAATCTGTTGCTGTTAATGCAATGCTAATAAGTTTGCTCTATAAATCGACACCTGAAGAAGTTCGACTTCTATTAGTTGACCCTAAAATGTTAGAACTTAGCATTTATGAAGATATTCCCCATCTGTTAACACCTGTTGTAACGGATATGAAGGATGCGGCTAATGGTTTGCGTTGGTGTGTTGCTGAAATGGAACGACGCTATATGCTGATGTCCAAACTCAAAGTCCGCAATATGTCAGGTTATAATGAAAAAGTGAATGCCGCAATTGCTAAAGGCGAACCTATTGTTGACCCGTTGTATGATCCGACAAAATCATTTGAAACACAACCCGAAATTTTAGAGCCGCTACCCCATATTGTTGTCGTAATTGATGAATTTGCTGATATGATGATGGTTGTTGGTAAAAAAGTTGAGGAGCTTATTGCCCGAATTGCACAAAAAGCCCGTGCAGCAGGTATTCATTTGATATTAGCTACGCAACGTCCTTCTGTTGACGTTATTACAGGTTTGATCAAAGCGAATATCCCAACTCGTATTTCATTCCAAGTATCCACCAAAATTGATTCGCGTACCGTACTCGATCAAGGCGGAGCAGAAAACTTACTCGGTCATGGTGATATGCTATACCTTCCACCCGGTACAGCAATTCCTCAACGTGTCCACGGGGCTTTTGTTTCAGATGAAGAAGTACAAAAAGTGGTTGAATATATACGTTCACAGGGCGAACCCAATTATATCGAAGGCATTGTGCAAGACACCGGCTCAGATGCTATTCCGGGTTTAGAGCCATTAGAAGATAAAAACGCTGAAAGTGACCCGCTCTATGATGAAGCCGTCGCCATTGTAACGGAATCACGCCGAGCCTCTATTTCATACCTACAACGTCGCCTAAAAGTCGGCTACAATCGAGCTGCACGAATGATTGAAGATATGGAAGCCGCTGGTGTAGTAACCCCTGTACAATCTAATGGTACAAGAGAAGTACTTGCTCCAGAGCCGCCAGCATCCTCATAAATAAATTATGCTGAGTTATTATAAATTATTTGATTAAATGATGAACTTATAGATAGGACTAGTATCTTAGAAGTTACAAAAAGGGAAGTATATTAATTCCTACAGTTATTCTATCTGTTCATTTATGAGGCACATATGAGAAAAAAATTAAAAGTAATGGGGTTTATTTTTGTGTTATTAATGGGCTTAATTTCACAAAATACACAAGCATCTAATGATGCTTTGGCACGATTAAATGACTTTTTTACCAAAGTTACTACAATGCAAGCTGACTTCATCCAAGAAATTCGTGATGATAAAGGTAAACTAAGACAAACATCTCGTGGTAAAGTATCACTGCACCGACCAGGTCGCTTCCGCTGGGAATATATCACGCCAGATAAACATTTGATTGTTGCTGATGGTGGTAGTGTTTGGGTTTATGACGAAGACTTAGATCAAGTGACTGTAAAATCCATGAAATCTACCCTTGCGTCTGCTCCAGTTAGTTTGTTGCTTAATAAACAACCTGTGAATAAACAGTTTCAGGTACAACAAATGAAAAGTAATGGACGTCTCGACTGGTTCCACCTCGTTCCTCATAAAAAAGATTCTGACTTTATTAGTATCGATGTAGGTGTTGATCAAAATGGTATTCAAGAAATGGTACTACAAGATAAGTTTGGACAGGAAACCAGTATTCACATGCATAATATTAGGCTTGATCCCAAAATTAATGACCAATTATTTAGGTTTAAACCACCTGCAGGTGCAGATATCATTAAAGGATAAATGCAAATAAAAAGTAAAGAATTCAGCCATTTTTTGGGTGAATTCTTTCATTTTAGTGAATAGCAATAATAGTTGAAGTGGCAGTATTTACTTTATTCAGTCACTTGGTTACTTTCTAGACGTTGAATCAAGCCTTCTAGACCATATTGACGAATTTCATTTCCAAAACTAGTACGGAAATTTTTAACTAAACTAAATGCATTGACAGTAATATTATATGCCTTCCAACGTCCTCTATCTTTTCGCATTTCAAAAATAACTCGAGATTTCGGTGAAGAACTATTACCTGATGAAAATTCACCATAAACTTTAGCATAATTAGGCTTTGTTCCTGGAACTTCACGGGAAATTGTTAATGTTGAATGAGTATATTCTAGCAAAGATTTAGTATAGGTTCGCATTAACATCCCTTGAAAGGCTTTCATAAACCGTTGTCGTTGCTTAAGTGTTGCTGTTTTCCAATGTGTTCCAAGAATTAGTTTAGAGAATGAAGAAAAGTCAATAAATGGTAATAAATCACGTTGAACCAAACTATAAAGCTGGTTTGGATTTTCTTCATAGAGAGCTTTATTGTTTCTCAGTGATTGCATAATCCTTTGGTTTACTGAGTTTACTACCTCTTTTGCACCTAAGCTTGCAGTCACAGTATGACTAAATGACATAAATAGTAAAAATATTAGAATGTGTTTAATCCATTGCATCATAATTGTCTCCAATTTTATTTAATCTATTTAAACATTAATGTATTAATACAACAATACTTAGTTAACAATTATATCGGCAGATATTCATTCCTCCATAATCTTGATAAGCTTTATTTGATTGAATCCAATTATTTACTAGCTCTGTTAAATCTTTGTCTGTAACTTTTTTATCTAATTCAAAATACACACCATATGGATATTTTGGACTTGTCGCTGATTCAGCAATAACTTCACCATTTTCAATAAAAAAAGTACGCTGTGAACGTAATCCTTCTGAAGCAACAAATGAGGCTGCCCCATATTTTTTAATTAATTGTTTTGCTTGTTTATTAAAATATTCTTCTGTTAAGGGATGAGTTTGATAATATTTATTAAAAATACTATCTTGTTGCTCCATAACTTTTTGTTTTAGTTCCATTGGTGAAGTTGAGGAAAAATCTGTTCCATTAAGAATCATATAAGGTGATTTTTCAGTAGTTACTTTAATCTTTTCATCACTTAACATATTAAGTACACTACCTTGAAATAAGTTTTCCCAATCAGAGTCTGACAATGTATTCAGTTGTTTTTTAAATTCTTCAAAATTCATTAAGATTTCTCCAAAGCAATCGTTTCACTATTTAGATCAAAAATTTCAACGATATAACATCAGATTCTATAAAATACATGTACCCAAAACAAAAGAAATAACGATGCCAGAATTACCCGAAGTTGAGACCACTAAAAATGGAATTAGTCCACATATAATTGGTAGAACGGTTACTAAAGTTATTGTCCGGCAAGCTCAGCTACGTTGGCAAATCCCTGAAGCTATTACTCAAATGCAAGGGCAGCAAATTACTCAAGTACAGCGGCGAGCGAAATATTTACTGCTTGAAGCCACAACGGGTACTTGCCTCATTCATCTTGGTATGTCGGGTAGTTTACAGGTAGTAGATATTGATACCCCTGTGGGAAAACATGATCATGTTGATATTGTTTTGCAACATGGCAAAGTTCTTAGGTTACATGATCCACGTCGTTTTGGAGCCGTGCTTTGGACACAATCACCCATTACTGAGCATAAACTCATTAAGCACCTTGGGCTTGAACCCCTAAGTGATGCATTTACCGCTGAATATTTATATCAAAAGGCAAAAAACCGTCAGGTGAGTATTAAAGTTTTTATTATGAATGCTCAAATTGTGGTTGGTGTGGGTAATATTTATGCTAGTGAATCGTTATTTATGGCAGGTATTCACCCAAAACGTGCTGCAGGACGAATTTCCTTAATGCGATTTGAAAAATTAGTCATGAGCATCAAACAGGTCTTACAACAAGCGATTACAGAGGGTGGGACAACACTAAAAGACTTTACCAATGCAGACGGGCAGAGTGGCTATTTTCAAGTTAAGTTACAAGTCTATGGTAAAACTAGCCAACCTTGCCCACGATGTAATACACCAATCAAACAAATCAGACTCAATCAACGATCAACTTTTTATTGCCCTTGTTGTCAACGGTAATCTCTAATCTATTACTATTTATCTGCTTATTGCTAACTTGATAGCCTAAGAACCATGATAAAAGAAAAACTAAAAAAACTACGAGACTTAATCGACTACCATAACTACCGCTACTATGTACTTGATGATCCTGAAGTTTCGGATTCAGAATATGATCGTTTAATGCGAGAATTACAGGAATTAGAAGCACAATATCCTGAATTAATCAGCGATGATTCCCCTACTCAGCGAGTTGGGGCTACCCCTTTGACTGAATTTGAGCAAGTGCAACATGAAGTGCCGATGTTGTCCTTGGCGAATGTCTTTTCAGAAGATGAGCTCCTTGCTTTTGATAAACGTTTAAAAGATCGCTTAAAAGATGATGCTGAGATTGAATATGTCGCAGAACCTAAATTAGATGGCTTAGCCGTTAGCTTATTATACAAGCAAGGTAAATTGGTACAGGGAGCAACACGTGGGGATGGCACAAC
>JALWYT010000352.1 GCA_026992705.1 Thiotrichaceae bacterium | reverse complement strand
TCTTAGGAATATTCTCAGGCTTAACACCATCTGGCAGTGAAACATTAGTCCGATATTTCATAGTGATACTCTCTGTTTAGTTAATTCATACTTCCCCAACCCAAAACTACTTTTCCCACCGACATGCAGCCACTCACCCAAATAAAGCATTTTCATAAAAGGTTGCAAATTGCCACTGTAGGTTATCTCGCCCATTAATCCGCCAAACTTCATCCATTTTTTTTGGCTACCTGAGAAGCGATCCCAGTCGTCCCAGTGGAGGTCTTGCTTGTGGATTTTGATATTTTTTGCACTGTTTAAAAGATTAGCATTTTCTGTTAATTCTGCTGTGTTTTTTGAATAGACTCGCTGTAATGTTCTTATGCGTCCTTGAAGTCTTTGCATCAACAGGAAAAAGCTTGGTGCTTGTCGTTGTAATCGGTTATGGCTTTTTAAACGCAGTCGGGTTGGGAATTTGAGGGTAATGTGTGATATTGCTGTGACTTTTTCTTGTGGTTGAGGTTGTGACTTTGTTATTTCTAATATCTTATATTTGCCTTGTTCATAACCTAACCCCATCCGCAACCCCAAATACTCCACGGCTGCCTGTACGATTGCGTAATGTTGTGTGGCTTCACCGATCAGGGTGATTTCTAGGTGAAATTGATGCCCTTTGGGGTAGTGTTCTAGTTTGTCTAGTGGGGGGAGGATGACGTAAGGTCTGGGTAGGTCTAAGTTTCGTGGGCTTTTAGGTTGATAGAAGTATTTGAACCAAGTGGGGGAGATTTGTTTTAGGGCGTGACCAAAACCGCCGTGAAAGCTTGAACCCTTGTAGGTGGGTAGTGTGATGCTATCTACAGCTTCTAGGGTAAAGCGGTATTTGCTAATGGGGAGTGTTGGGAGATTAAGCAAGTTGATTTACCTTTGCTTGTTCTATCCTATTAGTATAAATTGTTGTATTAAAAAATCTAGGAAAATTGACTAAAAATTATTTTTCATAAATATTACATTTAATGTTAATGAGCTTCATCCCAATTCGCTCCAACCCCAATATCGACCTCAAGTGCTACAGTTAAATCAGCAGCATTGGTCATGAGTTGTTGGATTTTTTGATGTACGGTGTCTAGCTCATGATCTGCGACTTGTAGAACCAATTCGTCGTGGACTTGCATAATGAGTTGGCTGTGCAGGTTTTCGCGGGTGAGCCAGTTGTCCACTTGTATCATGGCTTTTTTGATAATATCGGCGGCTGTACCTTGCATGGGGGCGTTGATGGCAGTACGTTCGGCGTATTGGCGACGCATGGCGTTGCGGGCGTTGATGTCGGGTAGGTAGAGGCGGCGACCATATACTGTTTCGACATAGCCATTTTTCTTGGCGGTTTCGCGGGTGCGTTCCATATATTCAAGCACGCCCGGGTAGCGGTTGAAATAAAGGTCGATATATTCTTGTGCAGTGCCTCGGTTTACGCCGAGTTGTTTGGCTAAGCCAAAGGCGGACATGCCGTAAATCAAGCCGAAGTTCACCGCTTTAGCAGCTCGGCGTTGTTCTTTTGTGACCGATTCTAATTCGATATTAAAGATTTCTGCGGCAGTGGCTTTGTGGATGTCTTTGCCTTCTGCGAATGCGGTGAGTAAGCCTTTGTCTGCGGATAAATGAGCCATAATTCTTAGCTCGATTTGTGAGTAATCGGCTGCCAGTATTTTATAACCTTCTGGAGCGACAAAAGCTTGGCGAATACGACGACCTTCTGCGGTTCGGACGGGGATATTCTGTAGATTAGGATCAGAGGAGGATAACCGCCCTGTTGCAGTAACCGCCTGATGATAGGAGGTATGCACTCTGCCTGTTTTAGCATTGATCATTTGCGGGAGCTTATCCGTATAAGTGGACTTGAGTTTGCTCATGCTGCGATAGTCTAAAATCAGGCGTGGTACTTCATGCTCATGGGCAAGCTCATTGAGTACATCTTCGGCAGTTGAAGGAGCTCCTTTGGATGTTTTTTTGATAATCGGCAGAGCGAGTTTGTCTTTATCAAATAGGATCGTCTGCAATTGTTTGGGGGAACTGATATTAAATTCTTCGCCTGCAATGTCATAAATTCTTGCTTGGATCTCCGCCATGCTGTGTTCTAGCTCTTGGCTTTGTTGATTTAGCATTGCCTTGTCAACATAAACCCCGTTGACTTCCATATTGGATAATACGCTTAGGCAGGGGATTTCAACGCTAGTGTAGAGCTCGCGTTGTTTGTTTAAATCTTGTAATTCTTGCCAGAAATACTGATGCAATCGCAGGGTCATATCGGCATCTTCTGCGGCATAGGGTGCAGCTTGTTCGATGGAAATTTGATTAAAGGTTTTTTGTTTTTTCCCTTTGCCCGCAATATCTTCAAAATGGATGGTTTTATGCCCGAGATATTTCTCGCATAAGGTGTCCATATCATGCCGATTGGCAGTGGAGTTGATAATATAGGATTGCAGCATGGTATCGTGCTGTATGCCTTGCAGCTTGATGTCGTGATTTAATAATACACTGCGATCATATTTAAGATTCTGCCCAACTTTATGCAACTTGGGATTTTCCAGTATCGGTTTTAATTGTGCTAATGCGGTGTCGCGGTCAAGCTGCTTGGGTGCATCGTCGTAATCGTGAGCCAATGGCAAATAGGCGGCTTTGCCTGCTTCGATACAGAAGGAAACACCGACAACTTCCGCGTCAATATAATTAAGGCTGGTGGTTTCTGTGTCGAAGGCAAATAGCTCGGCATTTTGTAAATCGTTGATCCATTTATCTAATTCCGCTTGGCTAAGTATGGTTTGATAGTCTACTGCAATCGGCTGATCTGTGCTGCTGTTGTCGTCTGAAGCAGTGGTTTCACGCAGGGCTTTTAGGCGAGTTCTAAAGCCATAGCGTTCATAAAGCTCAATCAAGCGTTCATCATCTTGCTTACAGAAACACAGCATTTCAGGCTCGCAAGGGACATCAAGATCACATTTTATCGTGACTAGCTCATAGGACAGCGGCAGCCACTCCAAGGCTTCGCGTAAATATTCACCGACCTTGCCTTTAAATTCGTCGGCATGTTCCATAATATTTTGTAGCGAACCGTATTGATTAAGCCATTTGACGGCAGTTTTAGGCCCTACTTTATTCACCCCGGGGATATTGTCGGCTTTGTCTCCCATTAGTGCGAGATAGTCCCGAATAAGCTCAGGCGGTACGCCAAATTTTTTCTTTACGCCATCAATATCCAGAAATTCATTGGACATGGTATTAATAAGACTCACTCGCTCATTGACGAGTTGTGCCATGTCTTTATCACCTGTTGAGACAATCACATCGCCCTTAAAACGGGTACATAAAGTACCAATCACATCATCCGCTTCAACGCCTTCTTCAATCAATAAGGGATAGCCTTGAGCTTTGATAATCTCCAATAAAGGCTCAATCTGTACCCGCAAATCATCGGGCATCGGTGGGCGATTGGCTTTGTATTCAGGGTACATCTCATTGCGAAACGTCTTGCCCTTGGCATCAAAAACCACGGCCATATGCTCAGGCTGATAATCATTCCGCAAGCGATCTAGCATATTCAATACACCGTGCATCGCACCCGTTGGCTCACCATGCGAATTAACCAAAGGTGGCAAAGCATGAAAGGCACGAAAGAGATACGATGAACCATCAACGAGAATCAGGGGCTTATTATTTTCTTTTGTCACGGGGATGTCCTTAAACAGCATAATCTAAGTAGTTTTTAGATTTCTACTTCTTTGCTGGTTTCACAATTTCTTGAATTTCATTAGTATTGTCGTCTTCACTATATCACATTACGGAATTCATCATGCAAATTGAAAAGAATAAAGTTGCAACACTGAGTTATACATTAAAAAACAAGAAAGGGGACTTGCTAGATCAAGCAGATGCCGCTCATCCTTTTGTTTATTTGCATGGTGCAAATAATATTATCGTCGGATTAGAGAGTCGCTTGGCGGGTAAATCAAAAGGTGATCAATTAACAGCGACTGTACCTGCTGAGGAGGCGTATGGTCTGCGAGATGAGAATTTAACTCAAGCGATTCCTCGCAAAATGTTTGAGGGTATGGATGATTCCATGCTGGTTGCGGGTACTCAGTTTGAGGCTCAGACGAATGCAGGGATTGAGGTTATTACGATTTCTAAAGTCGAAGGCGATACTATTTATATTGATGCTAATCACCCATTAGCGGGTGAAGAATTACATTTTGATATTGAAGTTTTAGATGTAAGAGAAGCCACACCTGAAGAGTTAGCCCACGGTCATGTGCATAGTCATGCTCATACTAGCAGTGGATGTGGCTGCGGTGGTGGTGGGCATAATGATGGCGGCTGTTATAGTGGACATTAGTTTTTAGAGCTTACTGATGTTTACCGCAAAATACTCTTTATTGCTACACCCTATTGATGCTGATTATTTCCTAGCACATCAGGATTTAATTCAGCATCTTAACAATATAGGATTGCTTGGGCAGGCTCGTAGTGAAACTCGGTTTGATGTGGGGGAGCAGTTTTTGTCTTATTTTTGTTTTATGGGTTGCTCACCGAATATTGAATTAGAGCCACAAGAGAATGACCAGCCTTATTGTTATATCAATATTCCTCAGCCTAGCTTGCAAGTACAAAGTATTATTAGTAAAAATGTAAAACTACCTCGTTGCCTGCATTGTAAAGCAGAGCAATCACAATTGGTTAGGCAGCTTGTTGAACAATATCAAAATGAGGTCATTTGCCCTGAATGCTCTCACACTTTTTCACCGAATAAAGTTAATTGGCGTAAAACAGCAGTATTTGCCAAAACATGGATTGAAGTTGGCAATATTTATGAGGCGGAGGCAATTCCAAATGCTCAGTTTTTAACTCAATTAGAGGAAGCGACACAAACCCAATGGAAATATGCGTATATTCGTTTTTGATTTGCTAGCAATTACGCCAAACATCACATCATAATTCGTAAAAAAATGTAAATTTTTTAATTTTCTGCCCTTGACTTCAAAACAAGCAGCCCTATTATTAGCACTCAACACAGCTGAGTGCTAACAATAATAATTCTGTTAGCCATACATTTAAGTTCAAGATACAAATAAATTAGGAGAGTTAAATGAATATTCGTCCTTTACACGATCGTGTACTTGTACGTCGCATGGAAGAAGAAGCTAAAACTGCAGGTGGAATTATTCTTCCTGGCAGTGCTGCTGAAAAACCAGACCGTGGAGAAATTATTGCTGCAGGTAAAGGTAAGATCACTGACAGTGGTGACGTTCGTGCGATGGATGTCAAGGTTGGTGATAAAATCCTATTTGGTCAATATGCAGGCACTGCTGTTAAAGTAGACGGTGAAGAACTATTAATGATGCGTGAAGAAGATATTCTAGCTGTTATCGAAGAATAATCCACAATATTTTCACAAACCAGTATTTAAGGGGCTTACATAATTTAAGCCTCTAAACAGATAAAAAGGAAGATTAACAATGAGTGCAAAAGAAGTACGTTTTGGTGATGACGCTCGTAGCCGTATGGTAAACGGCGTAAACATTCTAGCAAATGCAGTAAAAGTTACACTAGGTCCGAAAGGTCGTAATGTTGTATTAGAAAAATCTTTCGGTGCTCCAACCGTAACAAAAGACGGTGTATCCGTTGCTAAAGAAATCGAACTTGAAGACAAGTTTGAGAACATGGGTGCACAGATGGTTAAAGAAGTATCTTCACAAACTGCTGACGTGGCTGGTGATGGTACAACAACCGCAACAGTTCTAGCTCAAGCCATTGTTCGTGAAGGCATGAAAGCGGTTGCAGCAGGTATGAACCCAATGGATCTTAAACGCGGTATCGACAAGGCGGTTAGTGCAGCGGTTGATGCTCTTAAAGAAAGCTCACAGCCTTGTACTGACAGCAATGCAATCGCTCAAGTAGGTACAATTTCTGCTAACGCTGATGAGTCTATCGGACAAATCATTGCTGATGCGATGGATAAAGTTGGCAAAGAAGGTGTTATCACCGTTGAAGAAGGCAGCTCTTTAAACAATGAGCTTGACGTGGTTGAAGGTATGCAGTTTGATCGTGGCTACCTATCTCCTTACTTTGTTAATAACCAGCAAAGCATGGCGGCTGAGTTAGAGAACCCTTATATCTTATTACACGATAAGAAAATCTCTAATATCCGTGACTTATTACCTACGTTAGAAGCCGTTGCAAAAGCCAGTCGTCCATTAATGATTATCGCAGAAGACATCGAAGGCGAAGCTCTAGCGACACTGGTTGTCAACAATATGCGTGGTGTTGTTAAAGTCACTGCAGTTAAAGCCCCAGGTTTTGGTGATCGTCGTAAAGCCATGCTTCAAGACATCGCTATCCTAACTGGTGGTACAGTTATTTCTGAAGAAGTTGGTCTAAGCCTTGAAGGCGTTACACTTGATGATCTTGGTTCTGCGAAGAGCATCATCGTAACAAAAGAAGACACAACTATCATCGACGGTGCAGGTTCTCCTGATGAAATCAAAGCTCGCGTTGACCAAATCCGTGCTCAAATCGAAACAACCAGCTCTGATTATGACCGTGAGAAGCTACAAGAGCGTGTTGCTAAACTAGCAGGCGGTGTTGCTGTGATTAAAGTAGGTGCAGCGACAGAAGTTGAAATGAAAGAGAAGAAAGCTCGCGTTGAAGATGCTTTACACTCAACTCGTGCAGCGGTTGAAGAAGGTGTTGTCGCAGGTGGTGGTGTTGCTCTTATCCGTGCTAAAGCCGCTATTGCTGACTTAACAGGCGATAACGACGACCAAAACGCAGGTATCAATATCCTACGTCGTGCAATGGAAGAGCCACTACGTCAAATCTGTGAAAATGCAGGTGACGAAGCCTCTGTTGTTGTCAATGCGGTTGAAGCTGGCGAAGGTGCTTACGGCTACAACGCTCGTACCTCTGAATATGGCGATATGCTTGAAATGGGCGTACTTGACCCAACAAAAGTTACACGTTCAGCTTTACAACATGCCTCATCGGTTGCAGGTCTATTGCTCACTACTGAAGCAATGGTAGCTGAAGTTCCAAAAGAGGAAGCAGCTCCAGCAATGGGCGGCGACATGGGCGGAATGGGAGGCATGGGCGGAATGATGTAATCATCTGCTGATTATCCCTACACTACATGATACTTTAAAAAACCCGCAAATCATTGATTTGTGGGTTTTTTTATTTAACTTATTTTAATCTACATCTGAAATTACATATAAAAAAACATATCTATGCAAACCTTAGCGGAAAGAACTAACATTCTATTACAGCAAAATAATATGATGCTAAGTACAGCTGAATCTTGTACTGGTGGATGGATTGCAAAAGTGATGACCGATATTGCAGGAAGTTCAGCTAGTTTTGACCGAGGTTTTGTCACTTATAGTAATGCCGCCAAACAAGACATGTTAGGTGTTTCACGTGAGATACTAGAAACACATGGTGCCGTAAGCCTCGCTGTTGTTGAAGAAATGGCAAAAGGAGCTTTGCAATACTCACTTGCTGATATTTCTGTAGCCATCAGTGGTATTGCAGGTCCAAGAGGCGGTTCAGCAGATAAGCCAGTCGGCACGGTATGCTTTGCTTGGGCAATAAAAAATGGTGAAATCAACTCCAGCATGCAATTATTTTCAGGAGACCGCAATGCAGTGCGTAAGCAATCTGCTAAGTTTGCTTTACAAGGTGTTTTACAACTCCTTAATCCCACATGCAAACCACGCTAACTCGAGATATATTACGCTCATTGTTAAACTAATACTATATGACATAACATATAGATCAATTATTACCGGAGAATACAATGGAAATTGAAGTAGATGGCAAAATGGTACAGCTTAGCGAAGCGGGCTGGTTAGAAGATTTAAGTGAATGGACACCTGAAATTGCAGAGAAAATTGCATCAGAAGTGGAAGGAATTGATGAACTAACAGAAGAACATTGGGATATTATTAACCTAACTCGTGATGCATTTTATGAAAACAACCAAGTCGCTGAACCTCGTAAATTTATGAAGTTAATGAAAGCTAAGTTTGGTAAAGACCGTAGTTCGAATAAATATATTTTCTCTTTATTCCCCAAAGGCGGCTTAATTAAATCAGCGAATAAAATTGCCGGATTGCCTCGCCCTAAGGGATGTAGTTAAGCATATTTGTACTTTACAATATTTAAACTAACTTAATACCGCAAAAAAATCCTGCTTTACGCAGGATTTTTTACGTTTATCGCTTGTAGAATTTGCTACACTTCTTCCTCATGGACGTATCTCATATTATTGATCAATTAAACAAGCCGCAGCGTGATGCGGTTACTGCTCCCCCTATTCCCACTTTGGTGCTTGCTGGTGCTGGTAGTGGCAAGACTCGGGTTTTGGTTCATCGCATTGCTTGGTTATTGCAAGTCGAGAATGTTTCGCCTTTTGGTATTTTAGCGGTGACGTTTACTAATAAAGCCGCTAATGAAATGCGTGGGCGTATTGAGAGCTTACTTGTTAATCCCATTGGTGGGCTTTGGGCGGGAACATTCCACAGCATCGCTCATCGTTTATTACGCCGACATTGGCAAGAAGCTAAACTGCCACAGACTTTTCAGATTTTAGACTCTGATGATCAGCTTCGTATTGTAAAGCGTGTGATGTTGGCTCTGGGTTTGGATAAAAACAAATGGCCGCCTCGCCAAGCTCAGTGGTATATCAATCACCAAAAAGATGAGGGCATTCGTCCGCAAAATATTGATGATAAAGGTGATCTGCATGAGCAGCAGATGATTCGTATCTACACGGCTTATGAAAAGGCTTGTAAACGTGCAGGGGTGATTGATTTTGCTGAGATGTTGCTACGTTCATTAGAGCTTTTGCGTGATAATGAGGATTTGTTAAAACATTATCACAATCGCTTTCGGCATATCTTAGTGGATGAGTTTCAAGACACCAATACACTGCAATATGCGTGGCTACGCCTCTTGGCGGGTGATCAAAATATTGTCTTTGCGGTGGGGGATGATGATCAATCTATTTACGGCTGGCGTGGGGCGAAAATTGAGAATATCCAAAACTTTTCTCAACATTTTGCGGATACGCAGATCATTCGCTTAGAGCAAAATTATCGCTCAACGGGCAATATCTTACATGCTGCTAATGCTCTTATCCAAAACAATGATAACCGCTTAGGCAAAAACCTTTGGACAGAGGACGGTGATGGCGAACTGATTGATTTATATGCTGCATATAATGAATCTGATGAAGCTCGTTATGTCATTAGCCAAATCCAACAATGGGTTGAGCGAGGCAATAATTATGCGGAAACCGCCATTCTATACCGCTCCAATGCTCAGTCGCGTATTTTTGAGATGATATTAACGGAGCAAGGCATTCCGTACCGTGTTTATGGTGGCTTGCGTTTCTTCGAGCGAGCTGAAATCAAAGACGCCTTGTGTTATTTGCGTTTAGCGGCAAATCGTAATGATGATCCTTCCTTTGAGCGTGTTATTAATTTACCCACTCGTGGAATTGGAGCCAAAACGCTTGATAATATCCGCCAGTATTCTCGCTCAACGGGTTTATCGCTGTGGCAATCCGCTAAAGAGATGATTAACTCTGGGCAATTCACTGCCAGAGCGGGCAATGCGGTGCATGGTTTTATGAAGCTGATTGATAATATGGCGGTGGAAATTAATGAGCTTCCTTTGCACAAACAAGTCGATAAAATTATCTCGCTCTCCTTATTAAAAGAGCATTATAAAAAGAAGGAAAAAGGTGAAAAAGGCGAAGCTCGCATTGAAAACTTAAACGAATTAGTCACTGCTGCTCGCAATTTTACTTTCGAGCCTGATGAAGAACAT
>JALWYT010000351.1 GCA_026992705.1 Thiotrichaceae bacterium | reverse complement strand
TCTTGTGCTTGTTCAGGTGTTGCGGTTTTGCCTGTACCGATTGCCCATACAGGTTCGTAGGCAATTACGCCATCGGCTAGTGCTTCAACGCCTTCAAGATCAATAATTGCATCAAGCTGACGAGCGACAACATCTTCTGTTATGCCATTTTCACGCTCTTCAAGCAATTCACCTACACATAAAATTGGTGTTAAACCGGCTTTGCGGGCGGCGGCATATTTTTTGGCAGTGTCAGCATCCGTTTCACCATAAAAGCTACGACGTTCTGAGTGTCCAACAATGGCATAAGTACACCCCATTTCTTTTAGCATAGGTGCAGCAACTTCTCCTGTGTAGGCTCCAGATTCTTGATCACTATTATCTTGTGAGCCAACCGCAATAGCACTATCTTGTAGCATTTCTGCAACCATTGGGATATAAACATAAGGAGGGCAAACTGCAACTTGTGTATCTTTTACGTCAGATATACCGGCTAAAAGTCCACTAACTAGTGCTTTTATACTTTCCTTAGAGCCATTTAATTTCCAGTTTCCTGCAACTAATGTTTTACGCATAACACCTTCCTACAAAGCTAATATAAGACGCGAGAGATTAACTTTCTCGCAATAATAAATCAATGTTTTCTGCAAAAAATCAACATGAACGTACTGCATCAGCGATGATTTCAGCAAGTTGAATGGTTTCTTGTTTGTCTTCGCCTTCAACCATCACCCGTACCAATGGCTCAGTACCCGACTTTCTTAGTAGCACTCTGCCCCGATGAGCTAATTGCTGTTCTACTTTTGTGACGGCTTGTTGAATAGCATTATTTTGCAAATCTACTTCAGTTTTTACCCGAACATTAACCAAAGTTTGTGGGTATTTTGTCATCACTTGTTTTAACTCATGTAAGTTTTTGCCGCTCTCAATCACAGCAGATAACACTTGTAAGGCAGCAATAATACCATCACCTGTGGGAATTCGGTCATGAATAATAATATGCCCTGAGCCTTCGCCACCGAGGATTGCATTCGTTTCGTTCATAATTTGCATGACATAACGATCTCCAACATTGGCACGATGGAAGTTTAACCCCATTCGTTGAACCGCTTGCTCCAAACCGAGATTACTCATTAGCGTTCCAACGATATGCTCACCACTAGCACCTTTTTCTAAACGATGTTGAGTAATAATTGCAAGAGCTTCATCACCATCGACCACTTCGCCTTTATGATCAACCATCATCAAACGGTCGCCATCACCATCTAAGGCGATACCAAGGTCAGCTTTATGTTGTATAACAGCCGTTTGCAAACTATCCAACGAAGTTGCCCCGCAATTTTTATTGATATTAATACCATCAGGCTCAGCGGCAATGCTTATCACATCTGCCCCAAGTTCGATGAAAACATTAGGAGCAATATGATAAGTGGCGCCATTGGCACAATCGACAACAATGCGTAAACCGTTTAATGCCGTATGCGATGGCAAAGCCCGTTTACAAAATTCGATATATCGCCCTGCGGCATCGACAATTCTTTCTGCTTTGCCCAGTTTATTGGAAGCAACTACTGCAATTTTTTGATCTAAATAGGTTTCAATTTGCTCTTCTATTTCATCCGCGAGTTTAGTTCCTTCACTTGAGAAGAATTTAACGCCATTGTCTTGATATGGGTTATGTGAAGCACTGATGACGATACCCACTGAGGCTCGAAAAGTACGAGTTAAATACGCCACAGCAGGCGTTGGCATCGGCCCTAATAGCCGAATATCGACACCTGCGGCGACTAAGCCTGCTTGCAAGGCGGATTCCAACATATAGCCTGATATGCGAGTATCTTTGCCAATTAATACTAATGATCGCCCGTCATTTGCTAAAACTTTCCCCGCTGCCCAGCCAAGTTTTAATGCAAAATCGGGAGTCATTGGAGGTTTACCAATTTCCCCTCGAATTCCATCGGTACCAAAATATTTTCTTGTCATTATTTATCCTTGTATTGCTTTAACAATCTGCATTGCATCGGCTGTTGCTTTGACATCATGTACGCGAATGATTGTTGCCCCTTTCATTGCCGCAATGACAGCGGCGGATAGGCTACCATATAAGCGTTGCTCTACGGGAGCATTATTTAGCAAGGTTCCTATCATTGATTTGCGTGAAATTCCGACCAATAAAGGTATATTCAATGAATGAAATTCGCCCAGCCTCGCTAATAGATCAGTATTATGCTCTAAAGTTTTGCCAAAACCAAAACCGGGGTCAAGGATCAAACGCTTCCGCTCAATGCCTGCAGTCTCACACGCAGCAATACGCTGTTCAAAGAATGTTTTTATATCTTCAACCACATCAATATATTTAGGATTTTTCTGCATAGTGCGTGGCTGCCCTTGCATGTGCATTAGGCAAATGGGCACATCGCTATCCGCACAAACCTGTAAAGCCCCTTCCTCTTGCAAAGCTCGCACATCATTTATCATTCCTGCACCTGCTTGCAATGCTGCTTGCATGACCGCCGCTTTGCTTGTATCCACAGAGATGCAACAATCAAAGTTTTCATTAAGCTTTTCAATAACAGGAATAACGCGGTCAAGTTCTTCACTCAACGCCACTTCAGGGGCATTAGGTCGGGTCGATTCACCGCCGACATCAATAATACTCGCTCCATCGTTGATCATGCTTTCTGCATGGTAAAGTGCAGCATCGAGTGAATTATGTTTGCCGCCATCAGAAAAAGAATCAGGTGTTACATTGAGGATGCCCATAATGTTGAGCTGGTTTAGGTCAATAGTTGCCATTGAATTTAATTAGTAAATTGAAGGTTTATAAATCATCAAGTAGAGCGTTATTTTTTGTCTGAACCAGAAGCTCCTAAAATAGGGAGTATTTTGTAACTATCAAGTATTTCTACTTTACAAGAAATCGTTCATAATCTTTTGCATAGATTTTGGCTTCTTTGATAATGAATTTCTGAAAACTCTTTACAGCAGGTAACAGGTGCTTCTCCCTACGTTTGATGATGTGCCAGTGACGTTCAAGCGGAAAGTTTTCAACATCTAGTATGACTAATTTATTGGCTTCAAGTTCTAGTTTTATGGTATGCAGTGAGACAATTCCTAAGCCAAGGTCAGCAATTACAGCATGTTTAATGGCTTCATTACTCCCCATTTCCATTGTGCTTTTAAATTCAAGCTGTTGCTCTTTAAAAAAGCTTTCAATTCTTGCTCGTGTACCAGAACCGTGTTCTCGTACAACAAATTCATATTGGGCAATATCCGCAAAAGGAATCTCTTTTTGTTTGACTAATGGATGCTCAGGATGAGCAATAACAACTAAGGGATTAGGTATCAATATACTGGATTCTAAATCTAATCGAGTGGGTGGCTCCCCCATAATCACAATATCTGGTTCAAATTTTTGTAGTTGATCAATTAACTGTTTGCGATTAGTGATGTCTAAAGCAATAGAAATATTATTATGCTTTCTTCTAAAGTTAGCAATCATTTGAGTAATCAAGTGATTTGCAGTGGTTGCAGCAGAGACTTTAATCCGCCCTGCTCCTTTTTTAATTTCAATAAGAGCATCTTCTAAATCGGCAAATTGTACGTTAATACCATGTACGTATTTATAAATTTTTTGTCCTGCTGAAGTCAGCATAATACGTTTACCATGTCGCTCAAATATAGGTAAGTCAGTCACATTTTCTAGCTGTTTCATCTGCATAGAAACGGCAGGTTGTGTCATATGCAAACGCCTAGCAGCTAAAGAGTAACTATGTGTCTCCACAATGGCATCTATAATTTGAAGTTGTCTTATACTGATATTCATTTTTGAAATTATATGCCGCACTTTAAATATAAGCAATACTTATTAATATTTAAAAATAAATGACTTTTTCTTATCCTTGTGATGTGTATAATCTTTTACTATCTTGAGTTAAGTAGCTGGATCAATTGGGCTATTTGATCCAGTACACACTTGCTTCACATATTTTTACTTTTATTCTTTAAGGAGTTTTTATGGATCAATCAGGACGTTATGCAGACTTAAGTCTGAATGAAGATGAGTTAATCGCAAACGGCAAACATATTCTTGTTGCTTATACAATGGAACCAGCAGATGGGCATGGTTATTTAGAAACAGCGGCTCACTTTGCAGCAGAGTCTTCAACAGGTACAAACGTAGAAGTTTCTACGACTGATGATTTTACAAAGGGTGTTGATGCGTTAGTTTATGAGATTGATGAAGCTAATGGCATTATGAAGATTGCTTATCCTAATGAGCTATTTGATCGAAATATCATCGATGGTCGTGCCATGATCGTTTCATTTTTAACATTAGCTATTGGTAATAACCAAGGTATGGGCGACGTTAAAAATGCACAGATGCAAGACTTCTATATTCCACCTAAGATGTTGCAATTATTTGATGGTCCTTCTAAGTCCATTAATGATTTGTGGGCATTATTAGGGCGTGATTACAATAACGGTGGCTATATTGCAGGGACTATTATTAAGCCTAAGCTTGGTTTACGCCCTGAACCATTTGCAGAGGCAGCTTACCAGTTCTGGTTAGGTGGTGATTTCATCAAGAATGATGAGCCACAAGGTAACCAAGTATTTGCACCACTTAAAAAGACCATTCCTTTAGTTGCTGATGCAATGAAGCGTGCTCAAGATGAAACAGGTGAAGCAAAAATCTTTTCTGCAAATATTACGGCTGATGATCACTACGAAATGTGTGCTCGTGCAGACTTTATCTTAGAAACTTTTGGAGAAGATGCTCCTCGTGTCGCATTTCTTGTAGATGGCTATGTTGGTGGTCCTGGTATGGTAACTACGGCACGTCGTCAATATCCTGATCAATACTTACACTACCATCGTGCAGGTCACGGTGCGGTAACATCACCTTCTTCTAAGCGTGGCTACACTGCGTTTGTCTTAGCTAAAATAGCTCGTTTGATGGGTGCATCGGGTATCCATGTAGGTACAATGGGATATGGTAAAATGGAAGGCTCCAATGATGATAAAATTATTGCATACATGATTGAGCGTGATGAGTGTCAAGGACCTTTCTACTATCAGAAATGGCATGGTATGAAACCAACAACACCTATTATCTCTGGTGGTATGAATGCACTACGTCTTCCAGGCTTCTTCGAGAATCTAGGTCACGGTAACGTGATCAATACATCAGGTGGTGGTTCTTACGGTCACATTGATAGTCCTGCGGCGGGGGCAATCTCATTGAAGCAGTCTTACCAGTGCTATCTTGAAGGTGCTGACCCCATTGAATTTGCTAAAGAGCATAAAGAATTTGCTCGTGCCTTTGAATCTTTCCCACATGATGCTGATGCATTATATCCAGGCTGGAGAGAAAAATTGGGCATTCATAAGTAAGCAACATTACTTTCGAGAAGGCTCTTTGTAGCCTTCTTAGCGAAAAAAAGCTCCGATTTCTCGGGGCTTTTTTGTACTTATAGCTATGTATCAATACTGAATTTTAAATTAACGATAAATGGATGCCCGAATTTTTACCCACCTATAGTTAATTTAAGCATCATCTCCTTATTAGGACTAGGACATTCATATGACTGACATCGAACAATATAAAATTAAAGACGAACCTTTTTACTCCGCACAGGGCAACGAAGTTGAATGGTACGAAGCGGCATACAATAAACGTCTGCCTGTCATGGTTAAAGGGCCAACAGGCTGTGGCAAATCTCGCTTTATTGAACACATGGCATGGAAATTAGATAAACCACTAATCACCGTTGCTTGTAATGAAGACATGACTGCATCGGATTTAGTTGGACGCTATTTATTAGATGCTGACGGCACACGCTGGCTAGATGGCCCTTTAACCATTGCCGCTCGCATTGGAGCTATCTGCTACTTAGACGAAGTGGTTGAAGCTCGCCAAGACACAACGGTTATTATTCACCCGTTGACTGACCATCGACGCACATTGCCATTGGAAAAAAAGGGCGAATTAATTGAAGCTCATCCTGATTTTCAATTAGTCATTTCTTATAACCCGGGCTATCAAAGCTTGATGAAAGACCTAAAGCAATCCACCAAACAGCGGTTTGTTGCAATGGATTTTGACTATGCACCCGCAGCATTAGAAGCCTCAATCATCGCCAAAGAAACAGGTATTGATGAAGACACTGCCGCTAAATTAGTACAAGTCGGCGAAACAGCTCGCAACTTGAAAGGTCACGGCTTAGATGAAGGTATCTCAACCCGCTTAATGGTTTATGCCGCGAACTTGATTGATGCAGGTATGTCCGCCAATGAAGCCTGTAAAATGGCAATGGTTAGACCAATTACTGATGATGCAGATATTCGCAGTACATTAGATCATGCTATTGATGCAGTGTTTGGTTAGATAATTTATCCGCAGATGTACGCAGATAAATACAGATTAAAGAAAAAGCCAATAAAAAAATCTGCGTTCATCTGCGTGTATCTGCGGTTCATTGATGATATGGCAGAAGCTTATGAATACAACAGATTCCGAAACCATTACCGAAAGCCGTCATGCACATTATCGTTCTGCCCTTAAATGCAACTTCCCGCAACTGGACGATGTTTATGATGATTGCATGGATGAAGCCGTTGCTAGTCTTTCAACACAGGGCTTAAAAGATTACCTTGCAGGGGCTTCCTTGATCTGCATGATTGGGCGGGGCTTTGAGCCTGTGCTGGTTTATCTGGAAGACATGCCACAAATTGCTCGAAGCGTGGGGGAGCAAGCCTGCAAACAAATCTCGCAATGTGTATGGGATATGACTCGCACACCCAATGGCACATCTATTTTGTCATTTTTACAAGCCTTACCCGAGGCGGCTCGTCGCTTGGGTAGTCAAGAATCGTTTGATTTATTTATCAAGATTATTTTTGACTACATGGAAGAAACCACAGGTTCTATTCATGGCATTCACACCACCATCCCTAGCCCTGCATTAAACGAATTGCTAGAAAAAACGCCTTATTTGCTCAGTCAATTATCACTGGCAGGATTTAAAAACTGGGTAGAATACGGTGTCCGCTACTACAAAAATCACCCTGAACGTCAAAAAGATTATTTCTCGCTGCAATCTGCAGACAGCAAAGCAATTTTGCAGCGTGAGCGGCATGGCACATTATTCTACGACAATGAGCGTCGCCTTTATCTATATCTCAAATCCATGTGGAATGATAAGGAACAGCTTGTTCCCTATTCAGTGGGTTTTGACGAATTACGCAAGCCCATGCCTTATTTTGATCCGCTAGGTATTCGTATTCCCGACGTGCTGGACGACACTGAAAGTGGCGTATCAGGTTTAGATCGCTACCGTGCAACATTGGCTCACATGGCAGCCCATCGTCGTTGGAGCGATAAAATCATCGTTGACAATTACAGCCCTTTCCAGCGTATCAGTATTGAATGCTTAGAAGATTGCCGTGTCGATACGCTAACCATACGGCAATACCCGGGCATGTATAAGCTGTTTATGTCACTGCATCCTCAGCCTAAAGAAGATGCTTGTGACCCAGAACAAGAGTCTTGTATCCGCCATCGTTTAGCAATGTTGTCCTATGCTTGTATGAATCCGCAGCACACTTACAAAAATAAAGATGTTGTTGAGTTTGCTAACCACTTCCATGAGATTATGCAGCAAGGCGAATCTAGCCTAAAAGAAATGGCATCGCTAGCAGTATCCTTTATTGCTCGCACCCGTCGCCAAAGCGACCAAAGCCCCAATGTGCATTTTAAAGATACCGAAGTTAGCTATCGTGATGATAATCGCCACCTGTGGATTTATATCGAAGAAAGCGATGATGAAGAGCAATTTGAGCAAGAAAGGCAAAAAAATATTGATGAAGAAGTCGATAGGCTGCCACCACGCCATTATCCAGAATGGGATTATCGTGCTAAAAACTATCGCCCTGATTGGGTAAGCCTGTACGAAAGCCTACACCCCGCGACCACCCCCGATAAAATCGACAATTTACTAAGCAAACACGCCGCTCTGGCAAAGCGATTAAAGCAGATGCTAGAGCTATTAAAACCACAAAATTATGTGCGAATCCGCTATCAAGAAGACGGTAGCGAGTTGGATTTAGATGTTGCCATTCGCTCATTAATTGATTACAAATGCGGAGCACAACCCGACCCGCGTATCAATATGAGCCACCGACACGATGGGCGTGATATTGCCGTGACCTTATTGCTGGACTTATCAGCATCATTGAATGAAATCCCCGAAGGCTGCTCACAAACCATATTAGAACTTAGCCAAGAAGCCGTCGCATTATTAAGCCTAGCAATTGAAGGCTTAGGCGACCCGTTTGCCATTGCGGGTTTCTCATCCAATACTCGCCATGAAGTACGCTATCAACACATCAAAGGTTTTTCAGAACACTGGGACAACACCGTAAAAGCCCGCCTATCCGCAATGGAAGCAGGCTACTCAACCCGCATGGGAGCCGCCATCCGCCACGCAGGGCATTATTTAGCACACCAAAAAGCGGATAAAAAGCTATTGCTAGTCTTAACCGATGGCGAACCCTCCGACATCGACCAAGACGACGAACGCATACTTATCGAAGACACTGCCAAAGCCGTAAAAGAACTCGACCAAAACAATATCTACACCTACTGCATCAACCTCGACCCCAATGCTGATGAATATGTGCAAGATATATTCGGTCAACGATATTCTGTAATCGACAATGTGCAAAGCCTACCCGAAAAACTGCCTGAATTGTTTATGGCACTGACCAAATAACTATTATCTCGCAAAGGTTTGACCTTAGCCCACAGGACATTCCCCAGGGCTATCCACATATTCCCACATAGAATAACCTGGTGAAGAGTTGAATATTTCTGTTATGTATTTTCCGTTTGCAGGTCTGCTTACCGTATACTTTCCTGATACATCTTTCCAAATCCTTGTACAGCGAAAACTAGCTTTTTCAGGTTTTCTAACTTTTATTATAACTTCCGCAATATGGCTATCACTAGGCTTAGCATCCTCCGCAAAGCTTCCGTGGAGTGAAAATTCTGTCGCTCTATCTGCAAGGATAACCGCTGGTTTACTATCTTGTGCTTGCTGTACTAACCAAAATGTATGTGCTTTGTAGGGGTGTGTAGGACACTGTGCATCAAACGTTACAAACCATTCCTGAGTTTCAGGTTTATTATCTGTTTCAACACGATCACCTGCAAAGCCACAATGTGCTAATTTTCCCGCAGTCTGTGGTGTTGGATGCTTTTGTTCATGGGCAACAATAGCTGATTTTATTGCCTGTGGAACTTTTTTTAAGGGGTAAATAGTTTCCTTTTTGGTTTTACTGCTATAACTTGAATTTCTAGGTTTATCATCATGATAATTGATAAACTTGGGTATTCACAATATTAGGCTTAAATAGTTTGGAGAATTTTCTTGAAACAATTATTTATTTTTTCATCTATAACAATATTGTCTTTACTATTTACATCTTGTATTGCTAATGAAATAAAGAATAGTAAAGTGTTTGTGGAAACATATAAAAGTATTGATATGATACCTTACAGTAATATTGTTCGTATTGCTCCAGTAAATTCAGATGTTTATAGTCAACATATACGGCTTGTGCGTTATATTGAATCAAAAAATTGATAGTGTCCTTCTTATAGTTAAATCAAAGGGGGCTAGAAACAATCGGGGGCAGAGTCAATGCCAGTAAGTTAATCCTAACTCATTAATTATAAAGGACTTTTATATTGTGTAAAGTGAATATCATTCTTAATGTTGACGCATAATTTTTTTGTGTATTTTCTATTCATTAAATAATAAAAAGTTACGAAGCTAGGAGAGTCAGCTAATCACTTTGAATGTGTAAACATTGTTAGGGCTTGTTTATACATTTTTATTTACTGACTTTGCAG
>JALWYT010000350.1 GCA_026992705.1 Thiotrichaceae bacterium | reverse complement strand
GAGTACGTACTACTCCGTAGTCTAAGCGAAGTAAAAACAGCATTTTAGCAACAGTTGATAATATAAGACAATCAACTCAGTCCACCCAATAGTAATCATATCTACTTATGCACACATCAATAATTTATATTCAAATAATTTTGAATCATTTGTTTTTTTCTGTTGTCATAGTGAATGGGTGTTACCTATATCGCTAAATCATAAATGCATTAGGGAAATAATAAAGTCATAGAAAGACAAGGGTAACAGGGCATTAAAACAAATATTGTTTTTTTATGTTGTACCTTTAATGATGAATAAGTGATTTAAAGGCAACATTTTGGGCTAATATGATCAAACAAATTTTGGGGTTATTTCTTACTTATATTATTGTTACGAGTACGCCTATAATGGCTGAAAGTATTGGCTTTCGTGTTATTGGTGGAGCAGATGCTCCTAATGGACGCTGGGCATCTGTCGTTGCGATTAAGCAAAAGATTAATGATGAAGTTATTTGTGGTGGTAACCTTATTCACCCTGAATGGGTTATCACTGCCGCACATTGTATTCGAGGTAATGTATCAGGGCTAAACTATTCCTATAGTAGTCAAGACCTATTAGTTTATACTGGTTCCCAAGATTTATTTAGCCCCTATGGGAAGAATATCCGTATTCGTCAAATTATTGTTCATCCAGGTTATAACTTAAAAAAAGGTAGTGATGATATTGCTCTTCTCCATCTTGAGTTTCCTGTTCGGGGTTCAATTATTCCTAATTATAACCTCTCCTTTCTTGCACCAGGTGAACCCGTCGTAATTGTAGGCTGGGGAGCTAAAAATATAACTAATGGTGAGGCTAGCAATTATCCTAGTCGCCTTAATCAAGCAGTTGTTCCCATTGTATCTCGTGAAGCTTGTAATGCACCTAATGCTTATAATGGAACAATTACAAATAAGCAAATCTGTGCAGGATTTATTGATGGGGGTAGAGATAGTTGTACGGGTGATAGTGGTGGACCTTTATTATTAGAACAAAACGGTATCTATCGACAAATTGGTATTATCAGCTACGGAGAAAGCTGTGGAAAGCCTAACAAATATGGGGTTTATACTTTCTTACCTTTATATGCTGATTGGATTTTTAAATATGTGCCTCTCCCTATCGCTGCAAACCCTGAAGCTCCAAGCGTTAATTCTCCAATTGCTGGCGGTAGTTTTGATAAAAGCTTTATACTTATTTTTTTGATATTTATAGTAGTACGATACTTTTATTATAGATGTTATTTACCAATACGGCAGAAATAATATCTCTATTATCTTCATTTAAAGCAATAACAGTGTACCTTTCTCCTAAAAAGGTTTTATCTTGAAATACTTACATAGACACCGTATATTCCATAAAGTCAATTTATCCATCAAAAGAGTTCCACTCAACTTAATCATACTGTTTTAATGAAGCTTCCTTATATCATTAATAAAAATGACTAAACAACACTATAACCTAAGCCCAATAGTTAAATACCTATTGATGCTAATATTTGATGCAACTCTAGTAATACTCAGTTTATTTGCTGCATTTTCAATGCGTTTAGGTGAATGGTATTGGTTATCAACTGATATTATATGGCTTATTTCCATCGCTCCTTTTATTGCATTACCTGTTTTTATTCACTTTGGCTTATATCGAATGGTTACTCGATATATGGGTTTTCATGCAATATGGTCAATGATCCAAGCTGTTTCTCTATATGCTTTACTTTGGGGAAGTGTTGTTATGTTAAGTGGTACCGCTGTTAGTAGTGTCCCAAGATCTGTTACAATTATTAATTGGATTGTTGCTATTCTGTTAGTTGTTGGTTCACGAATGTTAGCTCATTGGTGGACATCAGGCTCATTTTTACTCCATAAAAAAGATTACAAAAAAAACAAAAACAGTCAAATTATCATTTATGGTGCAGGTGAAGCAGGCATGCAGTTATCAGGTGCACTAAACTATAGCTCAAGATTACAACCTGTTGCTTTTATTGATGACGATAAAAGCAAGCATAAACAACAACTCAATGGCTTACGTGTGTATGCTCCAGAAGACTTACCGTTTCTACTGAACAAGTTTTTTATTGATGAAATTTTATTAGCTATTCCATCAGCATCTCATAAAAGAAAAAAAGAAATCATTACACAACTAGAGTCTTGTACAGTGCGGGTAAGAACCTTGCCTAGCGTCGCTGAAATTGCTCAAGGTATTGTCAAAGTTAACCACTTACGAGAAATTAGTATTGATGATCTACTAAGTCGTGATTCTGTTGCTCCTGATAGAAAATTATTATTTGCCAATATTAAAAATAAAACAGTTATGGTAACAGGAGCAGGAGGATCGATTGGCTCTGAACTTTGTCGCCAGATTATTCAACTACAAGCCAAGCAAATTATTTTATTTGAACAAAATGAACACACTTTATACCAAATTGAACGAGAACTATTAGCTAAAACAACACTTAAAATTATCCCAATTCTAGGCAATGTCACGCATCAAGAAAAAATTGAACAGATTTGTCGACACTTCAATGTACAAACAATTTACCATGCCGCTGCCTACAAGCATGTACCTATGGTAGAAAAAAACACCATTGAAGGAGTAAAAAATAATATTTTCGGGACATTACACTGTGCTCGTGCTGCGGCAAAAGCACAAGTAGAAACATTTGTATTAATTTCAACAGATAAAGCCGTTCGACCAAGCAATACAATGGGAGCAACTAAACGTTTTGCTGAAATGATCTTACAATCTCTTGCACAACAAGAAGATATAGTAACACGTTTTACCATGGTGCGTTTTGGTAATGTACTTGGCTCATCTGGCTCCGTTGTTCCACTCTTTCAAGAACAAATTCATCATGGTGGTCCTGTTACTGTTACTGATCCTGAAATTATTCGTTATTTTATGACTATTCCTGAAGCAGCACAGTTAGTGATACAAGCAGGAGCAATGGGAACAGGTGGTGATGTATTTGTATTAGATATGGGAGAACCTGTACGTATTTTGGATTTAGCTAAACGTATGATTCATCTCAGTGGTCTGAGTATAAAAGATAAAAATAATCCTAACGGTGATATTGAGATTTTATTTACTGGTTTGCGTCCTGGTGAAAAACTCTATGAAGAATTACTGATCGGCAATAATGTCTCAACAACACAACATAAACTCATACTAAGAGCAGAAGAGGAAGTATTGGGCTGGAATAAAATCAATCGTCTATTAGTTGCTATGTCTCAAGCATCTTATCACGAGGACTCAATTGCTATTCGACAATTATTATTAGAAGGGGTTGCAGGGTTTAAACCTCAATGTGAAGTTATTGATATATTACAAGAACATAATAACTCAACAAGTAATAATCGCAAAACAACGGTTATTTCTGTATCACAGTCTATTCATTAATCTATCTACATACGCACGATAAGGGTATGGTCAATATATCATAGTATGCTTATTTTTATCTATTTCTACACTTCCTTATTACCATACAACTATTATTTCTTTACTTTTCATGGTATTAAAAACACTTTTTAATAAAAACCTAGCATTGGCACATATATTGCTTAAACTTTAAAAATGTAAATAAAAAGCAATGTTTCAGACTGATTTGGAGTCAAAACGCTATGAAAAATTTGGTAGTAATCGGAAACGGTATGGCAGGTATGCGGACTGTTGAAGAGTTATTAAAACTAGAGCCTGAAAAGTACAATATTACCGTTTTTGGTGATGAACCTTACGGTAACTATAACCGCATAATGCTTTCCCCAGTATTAGCCAATGAAAAAACCATTAATGAAATCATGCTAAATGAAGAACAATGGTATACAGATAACAACATAACCCTATATAAAGGTAAAAAAGTTACTGAAATTGACCGTATTAACAAAAAGGTTATTGCTGATGATGGCACAGAAGCTCGTTATGATCGTTTATTGATCGCAACTGGTTCATTATCTTTTATGTTGCCCCTTCCTGGTGCAGATAAACAAGGTGTCATTGGTTTTCGTGATATTGCTGATGTCAATACTATGATTAATGCTGCCAAAAAATACAAAAAAGCCGTTATTATTGGTGGTGGTTTACTGGGTCTTGAAGCTGCAAATGGTTTAATGAAACAAGGTATGGATGTCACCGTTGTTCACTTACTTGACTCCTTGATGGAACGCCAACTAGATAAACCTGCTGCAGCCTTGCTAAAAAAATCATTAGAAAACAAAGGTATGAAATTTCTAATGGAATACGCAACAGAAGAAATTCTTGGCGATAAACGTGTTAACGGCTTGAAATTCACAAATGGTGAAACTATTGAAGCTGATCTTGTCGTTATGGCAGTTGGTATCAAACCAAATATTGAACTAGCAGAAAAAGCAGGCTTACACTGTGAACGTGGTATTGTTGTTAATGATACATTACAAACCTTTGACCCTAATATCTATGCAGTAGGTGAATGTGTTCAACACCGTGGTATTACCTATGGTTTGGTTGCTCCCCTATTTGAAATGGCAAAAGTTGCTGCTAACCACCTGGCTGAAATTGGCATTGCCCGCTATGAAGGGTCTGTCACCTCAACCTTATTAAAAGTCACAGGTATTGACCTTTTCTCTGCCGGGGATTTCTCTGGTGGTAAAGATACAGAAGAACTAGTATTACACGATGAGGCTGGTGGCACTTATAAAAAACTCGTGCTGAAAGATAATAAAGTCATTGGTTGTGTACTTTATGGTGATACTGTTGATGGAACATGGTATTTCCAATTATTAAAAGAAGGAACTGATATTTCTGACTTCCGCAAAAGTATTTTATTTGGACAAGCCCATCTTGGTGACTCAGGTCATGGTGACGAAGACCGTGTTGGCTTACTTCCTGATGATGCAGAAATCTGTGGCTGTAATGGCGTCTGTAAAGGTGAAATTGTTAATGCAATTACTGAGAAAAAACTCTTTACTCTTGAAGAGGTTCAAGCTCATACCAAAGCCTCATCATCATGTGGTTCTTGTACAGGTTTAGTTGAATCTTTACTAGCCCATACTCTTGGCAGTGACTTTGAACAAGCTCCAAGTAAAAAAGCAATGTGTGGCTGTACAGAATATTCACATGAGGAAGTCCGTTCAGCCATACGTGAGCAACAGCTAAAAACCCAAGATGAAATCCGTAAATACCTTAACTGGACGACACCTGATGGTTGTGCATCCTGTCGTACTGCTATTAACTATTATCTCCTATGTGAATACCCAGGCTATGATGACCCACAATCTCGCTTCATCAATGAACGTGCTCATGGCAATATTCAAAAAGATGGAACTTACTCTGTTGTACCACGTATGTTTGGTGGTATGTGTACAGCAAATCAACTCCGTGCTATTGCAGATGTATCCGACAAATACAATATACCAGAAATGAAAGTCACTGGTGGTCAACGCATTGATATGTTTGGCTTGAAAAAAGAACAACTACCATTAATTTGGAAGGATTTATCAGATGCGGGTTTTGTTTCTGGTCATGCTTACGGCAAAGCTATGAGAACAGTAAAAACTTGTGTAGGTAAAACATGGTGTCGCATGGGAACACAAGACTCAACAGGCTTAGGAATCAAACTAGAAGAGCTCACATGGGGTTCTTGGATGCCACATAAATTCAAGCTTGCTGTATCAGGTTGTCCACGAAACTGTGCAGAAGCAACGATTAAAGATATCGGGGTTGTCTGTGTTGAATCTGGTTATGAACTACATATTGCTGGTAATGGTGGTATCAAAGTTCGTGTTACTGATTTCTTGACTAAAGTTGAAACAGAAGAAGAAGTTTTAGAATGGACAGGAGCTTACTGCCAACTTTATCGAGAAGATGCTATTTATTTAGAACGTACTGCCCCTTGGGTTGAACGAGTTGGCTTACAAAAAATTAAAGATATTTTAGAGGATGAAAAACAGCGAAAAGCACTTTATAAGCGTTTCTTAGAGTCTCAAAAATATGCACAAATTGATCCTTGGAAAGCTGCTGCAGAAGGTGAAAATGCACATGAGTATCAAACAATTAAGGTAACAGCGGCTTAGTTTTTATACTAGCAAGATAAGTTAGCGAAAAGCTAAGCAATAATTACTCAGCATAATGAATATTTTGTGATATTGATATTAAAAAATAGGCGATAAATGGAATAGTTACATTGCGAATTAATTTAGGTATAAAATATGAATGATTGGATGAAAGTCACAAAGCTGGAAGAAATTCCTGTGTTAGGAGCAAGAACAGTAGAAACAGATACTATGACAATTGCCGTATTCCGTAATAGTGCAGATCAGGTCTTTGCTCTTAAGGATGAATGCCCTCATAAAAAAGGTCCCTTATCACAAGGTATTGTACATGGAACAACAGTTACTTGCCCATTGCATAATTGGAAGATTCAACTTGATACGGGAGAAGCTGTCGCTCCCGATGAGGGTTGTACAAATGCTTTTGATACAAAAATAGAAGATGGTATAATTTATATCAAGGCTAGAACTTAAACTATCACACTAATTAAAGGAAACCTTTGTTATAAGCTACTAAGTGATAGCAAAGGTTTCAATGTAATATCAACGATACTCCCGCAAATATAGCCATTCAAAAAAGCGTTTTGCGTAGTGGAATAATTTACACGACAATACAATTGTTCGTTTGATATTTCTGAATACCAAAATGCCTTTGTTTAAGGTGTCAACAATACAAATCAATTCGACTTTAAAGGTATGGCTTGCGGCTTTTCCGTTTAGTTCGTCGAGTAAATTTCTTGCTGCGGCAGCTGCTTGCAAATCTGCCATGTGGGCTTGTTTTGGCATCCAGTCGGGACCTTTGAAGCTTCCTGAATCACCGACCACATAAACCTGCTTTGCTCCTTCTGCTTGGCAATATTCATTGGCTTTTACCATACCGCCTGCGGATAAGCTCAAACCACTGTTAGCAAGCCATGCAGGACCAGTCATCCCCGGCATAAATAAGATCATATCAGCGTGAAATTCACCGCCTTCGGTTTTTACTGAGTTTTCAGTAAAGCCTTTCATTTTATGCCCGAGGTGGGTTTCAATGCCTCGCTTTTTCATTTCAGATAACAGACCGCCAACTGCTTTTTCGCCGAGACGTTTACCCGGTTTTGGTGCAGGGTTAAAGAAAACAATTTTGAATTTATCTCGGCGACCTTCTCGGCGGAGTTGCGTATCTAAACCAAATAGCAATTCAAACATCGGTCCACCACGCATTGCAGAAGGTTCTTTGGGGTTACCACCGAAGCCAACCGCAATAGTGCCGCCTTGCATGGCTTTTAAACGGTCTCGATAAGTTTCTGCGGCGGTAATACCTTCACAGATAGTGATGGCATGTTCGATACCGGGGAGTTTTTTAATAAAACGCCCACCACTGGCTATCACCAAAGCATCATTGCTGATATTACCTGTATCGGTGATAACCGTACGTCCTTCGTCTTGCAAGCCTGTTACAGTGCCTTGATGAAAATTAATCCGATATTTTTTTAGGAATTTATCCAGTGAAATGCGTAAATCATCACCTGATCGCAAGCCTGATGGAATCCATATTAGACTAGGGGCATAGATAAACTCTGACTTAGGAGCAATCATTGTGATTTCAA
Source organism: Thiotrichaceae bacterium (assembly GCA_026992705.1). Taxonomy (GTDB): domain Bacteria; phylum Pseudomonadota; class Gammaproteobacteria; order Thiotrichales; family Thiotrichaceae; genus S015-18. The sequence continues at coordinate 2,311 of JALWYT010000350.1, read as the reverse complement.
CGTGCTTATTTTGTTTTCGCAATGTTTTTGCAGTTGTCAACGCCCCGAAACCTGCACCAATAATTGCAATTTTTGTCATTTTAATAGTCCTTTTGTAGTATCTAGCATAACGCTATTTATGGCTTTTGTTAGTGTATAATGACCAACCATTTTGTCATTAATATAAACTTCTGTAGGGGAACTTTCATATTCATTCCCCACAACTTCATACTCGGCAACATCGCTATAAGAATAAACACAGCTTGCTGTTAAGCTATCCGTATGCGGCTCATTATCAAGCGTATCATGCACATCAAAACTCAAACTTACGGTGATATTGGCTTGATCTTCAGTCGTTACTTCCTGATATTTCCAGTCAATATCAGATACATCCAACAAATTCGCCACAACTTTTTGGCAAACCGTTACTCTCGGCTCGCCCTCTGTGAGTGAACAGCTTGCTAACAGTGTTGCTAGCATAATTAACAATATAAATCTGACCGTTTGAAATGGGGGTATTATTGCCATAAATCAATGCCTGCTCGTTGTGATTGATCAATATCTTGTTGAAATTCAGGAGGACCAAAGGCGATGACTGTTTGATCTTTTTGAAACTTACCTTGCTTTATGATCTGTTCTGTATAAATCAATAAGCGAGCATGTTGCTGAGCAAAGTCTTTTAACCAATTAAGTGTTCGTGGTGGGATACGTTTCCCTACTGGCACAGCAAGATCAACAGGATGCCCATGCCATTGTAGTTTATTTAACATCACAATTGCCTTGGCGTTATTAGGCTTCATCCAATCAGGCAATACGCTATTCTCTTGTATCCATGCACAATTGAATTGATCGCAGGGATCTATCGGTCTATTAGCGTAATCATTACAGCCCTTTCCTGTGCTATGCGGGCAAGCTTGCCCAGGGAAAACCTCTGCCTCACCAATTGTCATGCTTACCCAACCATCGCAACATGCGGTACAGGGTTGACATTCTCTTGTTCGCTTTTTTATCATGTTTTATGCTTGATAAAGTTATTTATCAATAACTTCCCTATCTCTTACACCTAGTAAATACAAAATGCTATCTAAACCTAATGTCGATATTGCATGGCGAGCATTTTCTTTAACAATAGGTTTAGCATGGAAAGCAACACCTAAGCCGGCGATTGATAGCATGGGTAAATCATTTGCTCCATCACCAACAGCAATGGTTTGTTCCATTATAATACCAAGACTATTCGCCATTTTTTGTAGTAATTCAGCTTTTTTCTCGCCGTTGACAATATCACCTTTGACTTTACCTGTGAGCTTGCCATCTACAATATCTAATTCATTGGCAGAAACACAATCTAAATCGAATTTATCTTTTAAATAATTCGCAAAATAATCAAAGCCACCTGATAAAATTCCAACCTTATAGCCCATTTTCTTTAGATTATAAATCAGCCGCTCTGCTCCTTCGGTAATCGGTAGATTTTCTGCAATATCTCGTAAAACCGACTCATCTAAGCCTTTGAGTGTTGCTAATCGACGTTTGAAACTCTCATCAAAAGGAATTTCACCTTGCATAGCAGATTCAGTAATTGCAGCAACCTGCTCCCCAACCCCTGCCGCTTTTGCTAACTCATCCATCACTTCACATTGAATCAAGGTAGAGTCCATATCAAAGACAATTAAGCGACGATTGCGGCGGTAAAGATTATCAACTTGGAAGGATACATCGACATTATCCGTTTGCGTAATGGACAATAATTCTTGTCGGAATTGCTCTAAATTATGTGTAAAACCGCGAGTCGTAAACTCGACACAAGCACGGCTTTCATCATTTTCTTTATCCAATGAAAAACGCCCTGAGAGTCGGCTAATATCTGAAATATTTAAGCCAAAACGCGAGATAACCTCTGCAATATGGCTGATATTGCTTGCACTTAATTTACGTCCTAGCAGAGTAATAATATACCGCGGCTTCCCCTGAGCTTGCACCCACGTTTCATAGTCATCAGCCGCAATGGGAGAGAAATCAACTTTCAAACCTTTTTGATGAGCTAAAAATAACAGCTCTTTCATCACCGCTCCCGATTCATCCTCACTCGGGATTTCAAGCAACATACCGAGATTCAAAGCATCATGAATAACCGCCTGTCCAATATCAAGAATATTCACATCATGGCGACTAAGCACATCCGTAAACGCCGCCGTTACACCTGGGTAATCTTGCCCGCTGATGCTTAATAGTAGAATCTCACGCATTGGGGTTTCCTAAATTTTTGTATTAATTGTCATAAATAAAAAAATATTGACCCATTATTATTAATGATAAATCAAATTCATAA
>JALWYT010000349.1 GCA_026992705.1 Thiotrichaceae bacterium | reverse complement strand
ATAATTCTCCAGATGTTATTTTCTAAGATAAATTTTAGTAACAGATATTGTAACGGAATGAAAGCCAACTTGAAAATACTTGAATTTTTTTATTATCATAATCTACAAAAATATCATAAAAAAGGCCAACTTAATGTCAGCCTTTTTTACCAAAATCTTACTAATTTAAGCCCATAGTAAATCGTCTATTTACTACCAGTACACACTTTTTTAGTGGTACATACTTTCTTTCCACCACCAGAGCGGACGGTAGAACCAATGACTGTAATATCTACACGACGATCAACCATACGAGCTGCATTTGATGCACTAGCAGGCAGTGTTGCTTGTGATTCACCATAACCTGCTGCGGTAATTTTATTACCAGGAATGCCATGTGCAACAAGGAAATTAGCAACAGTTGCTGCACGACGTTTAGATAGATCTAAATTATAAGATTCAGAGCCAACAGCATCAGTATGTCCTGCAACATTGACAGACTTAATATTGATACCACGGAGAGAATTTACAAAAGCAGTTAATTCTGCTTCACCTTTTGCAGTTAAATTTGACTTATCAAATTTAAAATTAGTATCACCACCTAATTTTTTATTAACTGTTACTTTAGTTGGAACAGTTCGGCAAGTTTGAACATCTTTACAAACAGGTGCTTGTTGTGGTTTATTACATAGTTGATTACCTGATTTAGAGATAATGCAGTTACCAAATGGATCCTTTACGACACCACCTTCATGACCTGTTGCAACATTCTTTCCATCATGTGCATTTGCAGATGATGCCATTAACAATGTAATTAATGTGGAAGCACTAACGAGTGCAAATTTTTTGAGAGCCATATTTAATCTCCTAAATATTATATCTATTGATTTGAGTTGTCTTTCTGTAGTTTTTACATGTAATTTTAAGCTGTCCAAAATAGTCTATTCTTGTGAACTACAGAACAACTTAAGGTGTGATATATATACAACACTTCTGCGAATTATAGGTCAACTACGATGAAAGCTCCATCAATATCCTATAATTTTTTGTTGTTTTGTTGTGTTATTACCACTCATTATTTAAACAATGTATGCTTAAACAAGCTCTGATTTAGCTTTAATAGTTTTTATCAATATAAATAATAGCTCTATTTTGTTTAAACATTTCACAACATACATAGATTATTTATGCCGCTTGATGACTATATTTTTTAAAGTGCAAATCTTTGGCAGTAGAAACTAATACATTGTAATCCGGTAAAGAAACGCTGTTAAGATATTTAGCAATCATTTCAGCATCTTGTAATGTAAATTCAGCTATTTGGCGGTACTTTAGAATACCAAGACTATTAAGTTGTCTTTCAGTTTCCTGTGTAATTCCTGATATTTTTTTTAAATCATCCGAATCGTACGCATCTTCTACATCAATTTCTATATGTTTTGAATGATTCATAAGCTTTTGGGTATGATTGTAGGAATCATTTATGTTATCTAGCTGTTCAAGTTGATGTTGTAAGTGTTTAAGATTCGCTTTTGTTTGATTTAATTCAGCTAATAATGCTTCTTGCTCTTTACGAGCAGACTCTAACGCTTTTCTTGCCTCAATATATTGACCATAAGTATTGCTATTATAATGAGCAGTATATTTGTCTATTTGTTGCTGGGCTCGATCATATTTTGCCTGTAATATGAATAATTGCTCTCTAGCATCTTTTAAATTACGATGGTCACTAATACGTTGATTTTTATAATCTTCCAGTTGAAGATCTACTAGTATGCCTTTAATCCACCAACCTAGTACAACACCAATAATAATGGCAATTAAAAGAAATGCAGCAATTTGTAATGCTAGGTAGTGCATATTACTCCTCTCTTATGACGGTCACATCAATCCTTTGATTGCGGGTTTCGTCATCTGTATCAAGCGGTCGTGAAGAGCCAAAGCCCATTGTACGTAATCGTGCTTTAGCAATTCCATTTTCAATAAGATATTTTTTTACTAATAGTGCTCTTTGTAAGCTAATCTGTATATTTTTTTCTTCATCATCAGCTAAGTTAAAATTTCCACCGATTTCAATATATAAGCGGGAATTATTTTTTAGTTCATTAACCAAAGTTTCTAAGCCACTATTTGATATTAACGCTGTATTTTCATCATTAAATTCCAGTTGTGTTAAATCTATATTTTCAATAGGATGCTTTTTATTAGGAATATATAAGCCATTTTTAAATACTGGAATTCTAAGATTATTTCTAATACTTACAATATCACCAAAAGCTTCTCGAAAAGGTAGCAATGTCATTCGCATTGCTGTTTCACTATCAACATCACCACCAATCGTCAATATACCTTTGTTCAATGTTAATTCTGCACCTCCATGAACAAGAGAAAAGCTTTCTAGTACATGTAAGTATAAATTAACCCATCTAGGACGTGGTTTATTTGGGTTTACAGTAAGTAATGATGCGTTAATATCTTCACCAATAACTTCTCGTGTACTATCGATTAAATTTTGTTTAGTTAACTCTGAATCTGTTTCACCAACTAATATCCACTGCCCTGCATCATACCTAAGTGTGAAGCGTCCAGCTAAAGGTAAAGGCTTTTCAACTTTTTTATTTGTTGTAATGTCATTGTCTGCAGCATTTATAGAAACTGGCTTAATATCAATGTGTTCAGTAACCTCCCTAACACCATCAATATTTTTTACAATATCAAGAACCTTATTTTTGTTCTCTTTCGTTGTAACACTACCTTCTACAAACGCATCTCTTCCCTCAAAAATAACTTTTCCATCGAAAAGGTGACTAATAATAAGTAAACGATTTGTTCGTTGGCTTAAGTCATTTTCTATGACATCTTTTTTAATGATAACTGCAAGTGTGGTTAATCCTGCAACTACAAATATAACTAGTAATATAAGTAACAAAAAAGATGATTGTTTTTTATGAGCGATTTCAGTCATCGTTCTCTCCATGAATAATTTGCAAGCTTATAGCGTCAATATAGACTAAGGAAGCTCTATTTTTACTGTTCTAGTA
>JALWYT010000348.1 GCA_026992705.1 Thiotrichaceae bacterium | reverse complement strand
TTATTTATATTGTTTTAAGAATAAAAAGATATATATTTCATTTACTTATGTTATTTTTTTATTGATTCATTCGATTCAGGAAGGGTCGCCTGTGCCATTTATCCAATGTTAATAACTTATCTTTGTTTTCCACATTATCTGTGGATAAGTCTGTGGAAAAGTGATTTATAAGAATGTTAAAGCCTCACGACATATTACTTCTCACAATATGATTAAAAATTAACCAACTTTGCTTTCCATAAAATAGTTAAACAGTTATTTTTAAATTAGCAATATTTTTTCTTTGTAATTTCGCTATTTCAGTGTAGATGAAACTTAGTAGCTTTTTAAAAGATTTTTGATAAAAAATATTAATGGAAAAATTAACACTACCCCATTATCTCAATAATAGGGTATTCATGGATTCAAAATTGGTGTTAAGTATCAATCTGGTGTGAAATAATCACTGCTATTGCTTTATGGCTCCTGCGTCTGGATCAGTATAAATATCCAAATTTATTTTCTTTTCACTTTTAGCGACAACGGTTGAAACAATAGCATCACCGGATACATTAACGACCGTGCGTATCATATCCATTAAGCGATCAACCCCGATAATTAAACCAATGCCCTCAATCGGTAGTCCAACTTGAGTGAATACCATTGAGAGCATAATTAAACCAACACCAGGTACACCAGCCGTGCCAATGGAGGCGAGTACGGACATCAAAATTACGGTTAGATAACCGGTTATACCAAGGTCAACATTGTAAATATTAGCGATAAAGACGGTGGCAACCCCTTGCATAATGGCAGTACCGTCCATATTAATAGTTGCTCCAAAAGGAACCGTGAAAGCAGCAACAGAATTATCAACACCGAGACGTTGTGTGACAGTTCTCATGGTAACAGGAATGGTGGCATTGGAACTTGCTGTACTAAAAGCAAAAATTTGTACATTACGAATTTTTTTGAGAAAAGTGAGAGGGTTTAGTCCTGAGAATAGTTTGAGGATAATCATTAAGGTAATAAATAAGTGGAACATTAATGCACTAATTAATACACTGACATAGCCTGCTAATGAGGCGAGTAGATCTAAACCGAGAGTGGCAACTGCTTTAGCAATTAGGGCAAAAACGGCATATGGTGCTACTGACATTACAATGGTTACCATTTTCATCATGATTTCATTGGCAATTTCAGCCCCTTCAATAATACTTTTTGCTTTTTTACCAACTAATAAAATACTGATACCTAGTAAAATGGAGAAAAAGATAACAGGTAGCATGTCACCTTCTGCCATTGCCTTGATGGGATTTGTTGGGATAATATCAATTAATACTTGCGTTAATGCTGGAGCTTCTTTGCTAATAAATTCACTACTTGCAGGGATATTCATACCACTGCCAATATCAAAGCTTGCTGCAATAAAAATAGCTGTTGCGATAGCAATAGCAGTGGTTAATAAATATAAAACAAATGATTTTCCACCTACTCGCCCAAGCATACGAATATCACCAATGCCACATACACCACAAATTAGAGAAAATATCACTAATGGTACAACTAGCATTTTTAGGGCGTTAATAAATAGTGTCCCAATTACGTGAAATAAACCGTCAACAATATAGTTGTTAATAAAGCTATCTGGGTTATTTAGATGAAAAAGATTGATTATTAGACCAGTAATAATACCTAATATCATGCCTAATAATACTTTGTTCGTTAGGCTCATTTTTTTATTTGTCATACGTTCTCCTTTACACCTGTATCTATTATGGCAAGGTCGATATAAGCAAGCTTATATTGTTATGTGTCATAGCACTATTTCCATGACTGAGGCTGAGATTTTTGATTTGAAAGGAGTTTACAGAAGTTAGTGAACTTGTCGAGTGTAGATGATTTTGCTTTTGGAGTGGTGTGTTCTCTGTACGCGCTCTCCAAAAGCTTATTTTGATATGTTCTTAAATTATGGGGCTAATAGTTGACGTAGTGAGTGTTTGCTGGCGTTAAGCATTCCTTTTTCAATTAAGCTATCAATAATAAATTGTTCTGCTTGTTGTAATAAATTATTGGCTTCATCTAAGCTAATGGGAAGAATATGCTGTACAATATAGTCAATGGGTAATTGCTCTTGATGCGTTAATATTATAATACGTCTCCAGTTAGTTGGCATATATGTCATTACTTGATAGCATGTTGAACGTGCATGGTTTTCTATTTGTTTGTCAGGTTGTTCTGCATTTTCGTCAGCAAGCAAGTCTTCTACATGTAATACTTCAAAGGGTTGATAAAATTCTGAGATTTCTTCTTCAACCATTGATTCAGCAGTATCTATTGCATCTTTTGTTGGTTCTGCTTCTAAAGATGTATCATTGGCATAAAGTTTTGTTTGTTCAACTTCTTTTTCAATAATTTGATGGGTAATTTTAATCAGCTGCTGGTAAAGATCATCATTAGCATTATCAAGTTTGTTCCAGTCTAATTTTAATTGAATTAATGCTTCATCACGAATATCTTCCATGCTGGGATAGTTAGTTAACAAGTCACCACTCGCTTGTAGAAACTCTAGTTCACGTTGAATATATTGTTCAATACGAGGAAGTAGTGGCTTTAAGTTATCTTCTACCTGTTTTTCTTCATTTATTGGAATTACTGTGGATATTTTGCTTTGCATTGCTTTTATTCGCTTACGGCGTTCTTTGCGTTTCCACTGTTCTCTACCACTTACTCGTGCATGGTGCCTTTCAACTTGTCTTGCAAGTTCTGATATGGCTTCATTTATAGCTGTATTGATATTTTCATTATGTTCTTTTGATATAAGTACTTTTTTAGGTGGTACATGTAAGCGTAAACTTATGTAATAGTCTCGTTTTTTATGCTCAATCGTTGCATGTAGTCTGAGTTGCCCCTCATTAAAGCCTGCTAAATAAGGTTCTAAATGTAATTCAATCATCTCTTTCATTTTCTTTTTAAGAGATTTGCGTGATTCTTTATTAATATTCCTGTAACTAATATTTAATTTCATGTGTCGTACTCCTTGGC
>JALWYT010000347.1 GCA_026992705.1 Thiotrichaceae bacterium | reverse complement strand
TATATTGCAAGTAGCTCACTCTTAATGATGGGTGTGACTAAAGAAGCTCTACTCCCGCCAGAAAAAGATGATAATGAATTAGAACACATGCCATAATACTTTTTATTTCAGGAGACCCTACTCAAGTTATAGGTCTCCTTATTTATTTAATGCTTATTATTATGACTATTTTTAGAGTGATCTGCCACATGTGAGAGATATAACGCCAAACCAATTAAAGCAACACCTCCAGCAAAGTATAACATTTCAATACCTGTTCCAAACTCAGTAACACGAAGTGCAAGCTCAAAGAAGCGAACAACTAAAATCATTAGAATAACTTTGGCTAACCTTGACTTCAGATCATCTAAGCTGGTAATCATTAAGACTTTTGGAGCTGTGGTACTGTTTTCTGCTTGATCAATTTTACTAATAAATAACTCATATAAGCCCAAAGAAAAAATAAGTAAAACGGTTGCAAGCAAATAACCATCAATAATTTCAACTACATGAGTAATGGCTTCAGCTCTTGCAACCAACCGCTCATCGGTAGCTAAATTTGCATAGTGGAATAAATGCGTTAGTAAATACCAAGCATCCACTGTTGCCATATAAAACACAGCAATGGATACGGCAAGACAAGCAATCACAGCTAATAACACAATAAATCGACTATTCCATAGAATACCTTCAAATACATGCTCAAATAGTTTCATTTTTTACTACTCCAATAAGGATATGCCATAATTAGCATATTTTCTAAATAAATTAATGGTATACGGCTACGCTCCCAGGGAGGAATTTTAGCGGCTTGCATCAGTTTCTTTAAGGACGTAGATTGTTGATGCCCTGGTAAATAAATACGTTCTCCGCCTTGACGAAATCGAACAGTAACTTGGTTTGATCGTTGACAAGATGTTTGCCATTCTCCAAGTTGTTCTGGCTTTAGTGTTTTACCGATGGAGGTTATTCTTAAAGGCTGGTTTGCATTCCAAGGAATAATTGCTGTTGCATCAAAATTTACTAATTTTTCAACTGCATACAAATAATTTCGGAAACGTCTTACTTCAACATTATCCCAGTCAACACAAGGGTTTGCGTCTTGTTTTGCATGTATTACATCAGAAATAATATGTTTTAGTTTGATTTCTGATGGCATTTTAAAGCCTAATTGTTTTAGCCATAAGCGAATAATGGCTTTTTGTTTAACCTCACAAAATAGCAATAAATTATTAATAGATAATGCTTTATTGCTATCTAAAAGTAATCCTAAATCAGCTTGCAAGCTGCTTTCTACTAAATATTTGGCTTCTGCTTGTAATTGAGCAACACGATTCAGATTTTTATGGATACCTTTCCAACGTGTTTGCAGCAATGGTATGACTTCATGCCGTAAAAAATTACGGTCAAAATCTGTATCAAAATTGCTAGGATCATCAATATAATCAAGTTGCTGTTGTTCAGCATATTCCCTTAATTGTTGCTGTGAAACGCTAAGTAATGGACGTACTAATAGGCTTTGTGCAAAGGGCTTTGATTCTGGCATTGCAGCTAGACCATTCACTCCTGCCCCACGAAATAATTGCAGTAATACGGTTTCTGCTTGGTCATCCTGATGGTGGGCGGTGAGTAGCATTTCATTAGGCTGTAGTGCCGATTCCAATGCTTGATAACGGGCTTCTCTAGCGACTGATTCAATGCTTTCACCTTCATTAATTTGTAGATTTAAGGTGATAATTTCGCAGGAAATATTTAAGGTAACGGCTGTTTTTTTGCAGTGTTTTGACCATAAACCTGACGCCTTTTGCAAACCATGATCAATATGGATCGCTCGGATATTATCGAGTTGATATGTATTTTTAAGTTTTGCTAAGGCATGTAGTAATACATGAGAATCTAAGCCTCCACTATATGCAACAACATAGGAACGATAGGGATAAGATTGTAGTATTTTAAGAATTGATGTGGGTAGTACAGTATTGAGTTTTGGCAAAATAAAAATATTTATTAAAATGTAATTGATGTTATTGCTGTCAATCAAACCGATATTTCTTTTTCTGAAATTCTTGGCTTGATAACGCTATTTTTCAACTAGTCTCTTCTTCGGTAAATTTTCCAAATTGCATCAAACGTTGATAACGTTTTTCTAACAGTTTATCAGCACTTTCTGCTTTGAGTTTGCGTAGATTATCACGCAAAGCTTCGGCGATATTTTCAGCAACAGCTTTATAATCGCGGTGTCCGCCACCGATGGGTTCAGGGATAATTTGATCAATTAAGCCAAGCTCTGACAAACGAGCAGCCGTTATACCCATTGCATCAGCAGCTTCTGGGGCTTTGTCTGCACTTTTCCATAGGATTGAGGCACAACCTTCGGGCGATATAACAGAGTAAGTCGCATATTGCATCATCATAACGCGATCCCCTACCCCGATAGCTAAGGCTCCACCTGAACCGCCTTCACCGACAACTGTACAAATAATTGGTGTTCTCAGCTTTGCCATTTCATATAAGTTTCTGGCAATGGCTTCACTTTGTCCGCGTTCTTCTGCTCCAATACCTGGATAAGCTCCTGGGGTATCAATAAAAGTGACAACAGGTAGGTGGAATTTTTCAGCCAACTTCATTAAACGCAAAGCTTTGCGATAACCCTCTGGACGTGGCATGCCGAAATTACGTTTGATATTTTCTTTAGTATCACGCCCTTTTTGATGTCCAATAACCATAATAGGTTGACCATCAAATCGAGTAATACCCCCGATAATAGCATAATCATCAGCAAAAGCTCGATCACCATGTAATTCTTGAAAATCAGTAAAAATATGTTGAATAATATCAAATGTATAAGGACGATTTGGGTGACGAGCCAACTGTCCAATTTGCCGTGAAGTGAGTTTAGAAAATATAGATTTAGTTAGTGTTTTTACCTTACCTTCAAGTTTAGCAATCTCTTCGCTAAGGTTAATATCTGTATCATCAACAAGACGCAGTTCTTCTATTTTTGCTTCTAGTTCAGCGATTGGTTGTTCAAAGTCGAGAAAATCTGGATTCATACCCGTCTTCTTATCCTATTTTATGCAGTCAAAATATTTTACATGGCTTTTATAAAATATTCGATAGTTTTCAGTAGTGATACAGCTTAAGTAGTCGAAAATATATTTATTGATTACTACCGTTTATCTCAGTATTATTACCGTTAATCATAAAAATAACTAATCAAACTCATGAAAAAATCAATCTTTTATCGCTTTTTACTCAGTTTTCTTTTAGTTGCACCTAGCTATTTACATGCTAAAGGTGAGGTAACTCATATCAATAGCCATAGAGAAGTCAGCACAAGCACCAGTTATGTGATTACAGGCAAAGGTGGTACAGCTAATGGCAACTATACATGGCAAGGAGATAATCTTGTTATTGATTCCTTTGTTTATAACGGTATAACTTATGACTACACCGTAAAAGCAGACAAAGTCATTATACGCCGTGCAGGTAACGCAATTACTACGGGAGAACGCTGTGCCTTATTTGCGGAAGCTACATCTCAAGGCTCACGAACCTTAAAACCTGATTATCCCCGTTTAGGTTCCACCGATAACTGTGATATGGCTGCCGTAATGGGCGGTAATGTTATTAATCGGGGGGTGCTTGATTTATTTCATAATGATGCCAGTGGTTATGACTCTGCAAAAAATATTGAGCGGGTTGATTTTATCTTTTCAGGCGGTGTAACTACACCGCTTGATCCCGCGGAGTTAAGCCAAACAGGCGTAGTGGCTACGGAAAAATCAGGCAATAATGATGTATTAGTTGCTGCTATTTTATCATTAGATGCCAATGGTGACCCTGCATCTTATGGTCCTGCGGTTCGTATCTATCATAATGGTGCAGGTAGCAATACCAAATATGCCTACGGTATGACTAATATTAGCTACCCTATTACCTTTTTAGCCAATGAAAAAAATCCTCCACAAAATTATGTTTATAAAGTGGGAGAGTCCACTGAAACACTCGGCATGGTGTTTGTGGATATGGAAGCCTTAGGTTTATCAGCGGGGCAAACATGGTATGGTTTTTCTTATTTCTCACCTGATATTGGTGATAATTCGCCTAATGCTAAGGGGCAAATCACGCTTAATAAAGATCCTGTAAATTATCAAAGTTTCCCACAAGACACTGACCAAAGCATCGAATATGGCGATGCGGATGTATATGGCGGCGTAGGCGGCTATTTTGTTAAAACTACACTTAGCAATATTACGGGTTCAGCTTATAAAGATGATAATAAAAATACTACTTTTGATAGCTCAGAAGCAGGTTTAGCCAATATTCAAGTCACCCTATATAAAGATAATAATGGCGACCAAACACTGCAAGCAAGTGACACACAATTAGCAACCGTTGATACCGATAGCACAGGGCAATACTCGCTTGTCGGGTTATCTAATGGAAATTATTTAGTAAAAATTGATGATACCGATAACGATATTCCTAGTGCTTACACACTATCAACAAGTAATATAATTGCCGTTGCAATTAATAATGCTAGCCAATCATCATTAGATTTTCCATTTATCTCTGACAAACCGACTCTATTAATTAATAAAACAGCAAGCCATTCAGATAATACTGTGCAGCCGGGTAGCCAAATCATCTACACCATTACCGTTACCAATAATGGTACTGAAGATGCAACAGGTGTCAAAGTTATTGATGTTTTAAGCACGAGTGTAACTTACGTTAGTGATGATTCAGGTGGTACATATGATTATACAACGGGCTTATGGAATGTAGGGAGTATCCCACAAGGTGAAGCAAAAGAACTGAATATCACGGTAACGGTCAATTAAGTTTAAGCCTGAAATAAACTAAAATAACAATAAAATGAATAAAAAGCATCCACAGTTTTATACTATTTTTAAAATAACTTTACTCAGCATTTTGTTTGTCGGCAATTTATTATTTAGTTCAGTTAATGCTGTTGTAACTGATGATACAAATATCTTACTACAAGCTGATTTTAGTTGCACAAATCATACTACGGTTAATTGGAGTCATGATAACCCAACACCTAAAGATTGGATTGGGATTTACCCTGTCAGTGAACAAGATACCCTCAATTACCTCGATTGGTTCTATTTAAACGGCACAAAAACAGCCCCTGCTTCAGGTATTACAAGTGGTTCGTTGACGTTTGCTCAGTCTCTGCCTGCGGGGGATTACAAAGTCATTCTGTTTAAGAATAATGGTTATTCTATTCTCAAAGTATCAGACACCTTTAGTATTACTTCCTGTGTTACACCACAGGCGGATTTATCCTTGAAAAAATACTTGGCAGTAGGGCAAGCGAATACAGTTGATTCAGGTGGCAGTGTAACTTTCACCTTAGATGTCACCAATGAAGGCAATGTCCCATTGAGTAATATCCAATTGATTGACTATATCCCAGGTGTATTAACACTTAACGATGCGAATTGGACAGCCAGTGCTGATGGCAGTACCGCAACCTTAAAGACACCGATTGCCAGTTTAGCAGCAGGTGCAACGACGTCCGTCAATATCACATTCACGGTAAATAATTCAATTTTAACAAGGGGTACAACCGCCCGCTTTACGGGTACGCCCGAACCTGAGCCGGCAAGCTGTAATAATGCAGCTGAAATTATGGCATTTAGTGGTGGCACAGATATTGACTCCACACCTGACAATATCCCTGATAACGATCAAGCTGAAGATGATTTTGATATTGCTAATATTAATGTCAACGGCTTATGCTATGCCATCTACGACTATGGCGATGCTCCTGATACTGGAGCAGGTAGCGGTGCAGGCAATTATCAAACATTGGCGAATGATAGTGGTGCAAGCCATGAAATCAGCGAGCTACTTTATTTAGGAGACTGTGTAGATACCGATGATGGTGATAAGCAAAACAGCCAAGCTGATGCGGATGATAATACCGCAGCCAATGGCACAACCATTGGTACTTGTACTCAAGCAGGTGATGACGAAGACGGATTAACACCACCTAATTTAACGGATAAACAAGTTAATCCAACACTTAATGTAAAAGTGCTAAATAAAACAGGTAATGACACCACCCTATCCTGCTGGGTAGATTACAACGGGGATGGTGTATTTGATAATGCCAGCGAACGTGGGCAAGTAACGGTGAGTTCATCGGCTTCACCACAAACGGTTAGCCTCAGCCTGCCTACTGTTCCTGATACTGCTAGTTTTGATACGAATGGCTCGACTTATATGCGTTGTCGTATCGCCTCAGCTAATGGAGCCAATAACCCCACAGGTCAGGCTGCCGATGGTGAAGTTGAGGACTATCCTGTTAGTATTTCAGCACACTGTAGTTTGAACGCTACGCTTGATAATCTGCAATGCCATGATCAAGGTACATCAGACCCTAATGATGATACTTGGACGTTTAATAGCCTTGTTACTGCAACAGGTGTTGCCAATAACACCACTTGGCTATTATCAGGCGACCTCAGTGATAGCGGTACTTATGGACAAAGCCAGTTAGTGAATGCAGGCAGCATTCTAAGTAATCAACATTTAAATTTATTAATATCCGATACACAGGATGCAAGCTGTAAAACCAGCACTCAGCTCTCAGCACCGAATAGCTGCTCTCCACGCTGTAGCTTATCGATCACAAAAGGCAATGTTAGTATTGACGATAAAGGCACAGCCGATGCTAGTGATGACGTATTGAATGTTGAAATAACAATTGCAGGGATTGATTCATCTGTTACATGGGAAGCCAGTCGCAAAGTTGGTAGTAGCTACACCACCTTGACAACAGGTACAGGTAGCCAAACGGTTAGTATTCCCGTCAATATTCAAGATATTCTAAGCAATGACCCTAGCGGCTTTACACTACGCATTAAACAAAATAATGTGAGCGATTGCTCCGATGAATTATTTATTGATTTGCCCAATAGCAATAACTTAAAAATCAATAAAACCGTCGTAGGCAGTGCCGCACCGAGCGATTGGCAATTCACCCTTAGCTCAAGCAATTGTAGCCTGCCTGCAAGCTTGACAAACCCGCTAACAATCTCCGCCTCAGGGGGGACAGGGCTTTTCAATGGTCTTAGTATCTACAAAAACAATGGCGATGCTTGCGAATATAGCATTAGTGAAAATGATCAAACGGGCTACTCTTTGGATGCTGATAACTCTGATGATCTAAGTAATATTACCTTAACAGGCGGCATGACTAAGACGGTTAGTATTATTAATCGTGCTTCACTAGAAGTCGAATTCTGTACTTATAATCTTAATGTGGCTTACGGCGACAGCTTCAATATTCGAGATTATTTACACTATAAAGATAACAGCAGTATTACAGATTGGACACAACTACGATTCACTTATACCGATGCAGGAGCTAATGACCCAACTAATCCAAGCGATTGGCATTTAGTAGATTTTAATGCAGGTACAACCGTCACAGTTAATGCAAACGATGCAGCACTAGGTACAGGTAATCATGGTGATGGAGAATACCGTATTTATGTGGTAAGAAACGGACAAACCAGCTTTGATGATGCAATGACAATCCGTGTCAATCCTGTAAATAGCGATATTGACAGCAAAAGATGTGATGCACCTGCAAGTATCTCGGTATCAAATAATGCCGTACTCGAAGGTGACTCAGGTACAACAGAATTAAACTTTGCTATTACATTAAGCAAACCTGCACCAGCAGGTGGGGTTAGCTTTAACTACAGTACCTCCGATGCCAGTGCAACAGTCGCAGACGATGATTACCAAGATATAAGTAACGGTACAGTGACTATTGCAGAAGGTAATAGCACAGGAATAATCACTGTTTTAGTCAACGGTGACACACAAGTTGAAGACGATGAAACCTTCATCGTCACATTATTCAATCCTAGTAATGCTGTACTTGCAAATACCGAAGTAACAGGAACCATTATTAATGATGATGGTAATGTTGTGGCAAACTGTGCCCAGATTATCGCCACAGACCAAGCTGCTCTATTCCCACAAGATCAAGCTCATTGTGTGACGGTTCCTCGTAATACACCCGTAGCAACGATCAGCATAGCGGATAGCTCAACAACTGAAGGCGACTCAGGTACAAAAAGTCTAAACTTTACTGTCACGCTAAATAAAGCAGCACCAGCGGGTGGAGTGAGTATTGATTACTCAACTGCCGATGGCACAGCAACCACAGCTAATAATGACTATCAAACAGCTAGTGGCACATTGACCATTCCTGAAGGCAGTACAACAGGCACAATTTCAGTGGCTATTGTTGGAGATACCGATGTTGAGGAAGATGAGACATTTACTTTAAATCTATCCAACCCTCAAGGTGGATCTTTAGCCAGCACACAAGTAACGGGAACCATTATTAATGATGATTCAATAACGACTCAACAATGTACCACAGGCACTTTACACCTGATTTATAGCAATGGACGAATTGATGCAATGGAACCTGACGGTAGTTTATCAACCGGTCCTTATGCAGGTTATCAAGTTAGTGGTGAATATGTTGCGATAGCCGGTGGTAACGGTATTTTGTTGATATTGCATGATGATGGTTCAATTGATGCCATTGATCAGAATGGTAATGCTGTTAATAATGCCTTCACATCGCTTTCTGGCTTCTCAGAGTATCAAGGTATTGCATGGGATGCCGCTGCTAATCGCTTACTTCTATTACGTTCTAACGGGGTTATCCATGCCTTTGATACCAGTGGAAACCGTGATACCAGCCACTCTTACGATGGTGTCACCATTAGTGCTGAATATGTTGATATTGCCTATGACAATGGCACAAATCATTTATTGATCTTCCATGATAATGGTGACATTAATGCCATTGATAGTAGTGGCAATACGGTTGCTACAAACTATGATACGACCGATGCTATTACAGAATTATCTGAATACCAAGGTGTTGCATTTGGACTTTGTGAGGATACAAACACGAATACAAGCCCTAATATCAGTATCGCTAACAATAGTACATTAGAAGGTAATAGTGGTACCAAGACACTTAGCCTCGTTGTCACGCTCGATGCTCCTGCACCTGCTGGTGGTACAGGCTTTAATTTCAGCACTAGTGATGGTACAGCAACAACTGCTAACAATGATTATTATGCTGTTAGTTCAGGCACTGTCACTATTCCTGAAGGCGAAACACAAGGTACAGTTGATCTTGAAATTATTGGTGATACTGACGTGGAAGACGATGAAACTTTTACCGTTACATTCAACAATGTCAATAACGGTGTTTTAAGTAATAGCCAAGCAACAGCAACAATTATTAATGATGACGGTAATGTCGTGGCGAATTGTGCTCAGATTATTGCAACTGATCAGAGTGAATTATTCCCTGAAGATCAGGCTCACTGTGTGACTACTCCTCGTTCAACGCCAATACCTCAAATTAGTATTGCAGATAACTCTACATTAGAAGGCAATGCAGGCATTAAAAACCTAGACTTTACCGTAACACTTGATAAACCCGCCCCAGCAGCAGGTGTTCATATTGACTATATTACCGAGAATGCAACCGCTACTGTTGCTGATAATGACTATCAAATTGGTTCAGGTACATTAACAATTCCAGCAGGAGCTACGAGCGGTACAATCAGTATTACAATCAATGGTGATACTAAGATTGAAACTGACGAAACCTTCCAACTTAATCTCTCCAATGCAGTGAATGGCACACTTAGCGATGCACAAGCGATTGGTACGATTATCAACGATGATACAGGCGAATGTGGCTTGCTGTCTGATGCTGATTTAGTGGGCTATTGGCCATTGAATGATGGTACAGGCAATAGCATTGCTGGTGATTATACTAGCAATAGCAATGACTTATCCCTAGTCAATATGGATAACAGTACGGCTTGGGTGAGTGGTAAGTTTGATAATGCCTTATCCTTCGATGGTGTGAATGATACGGCTAGAAAAACGACGGTCAGTAGTGCTTTAAAACCTAGCAATATCACAATTGCAAGCTGGTTTAAAGTGAATCAAGCAGGCTGGAAATGGATTGCTGCTCAGGGGGATAACTATG
>JALWYT010000346.1 GCA_026992705.1 Thiotrichaceae bacterium | reverse complement strand
GTTAAGTTTTTACCTAATAATTCGTTTAAAGGTAAACCTAAAATTTCCGCTGCAACAGGATTTGCAGTCCGTAAGCATTGTTCAGAGTCTATCGAAATCACGCCTGATGATAAACATTCTAGCACGGTTTCTAAATAAGCATGTTGATTGTCTGCAATTTGTTTACTGCGTTTAGCTTCATCGCGTGCTTGTGCAATCTTGCTTGTCATTTCATTAAAGGATTGCACTAAGAAGCCCAATTCATCTAAATGTTTGACGGGTAATTTTTTCTCGTAATTGCCTTTAGCTACTGCTCGTGTGCCTTCGGCTAAATCACTTAAGGGGGCGACAAAACGGCGTGCGGCAAAAAAAGCCATCCATACAGCACTGAAAATGCTCAAAAGTAAAATTAGAGATAATACTAGCGTTAATGTCATACTTAAGGATTGTTGTAAATAAGCTCTTTCCTTATAGTTTGTAAAAGCGACTTCAATATTTTCTGCCAGTTCACGAATGCGTGTTGGTATAGGAAATAAGGCATGTAGTAAACGCACTGGTTGCCGTTGAGAAAGTTTTACTACAACACTAATATGTAAATCTTGATCCTGAGATAAAGATTCTAATTGAACTGAACTGTTGAATTGTTTTACTTGTAACAAGACTCTTTCATTTGGACGATGAGGCAATAATTGACCAATATTGATACTACTAAAAGCAATGATGCGTCCATTAGAAGATAATAAGCTTAATTCTAATGCTCCAAGGCTTTGGCGTAAGTTATTTAGTTGCAAAAACACTCGTTCATCGCCGAGATGGGTTATTGCCTGAGCAACTGCGGTGGTTTTTTTTAATTCTTCACGCATACGAATATCAATGCTGGTACGACTTAAATCTAAGGCATTGGTTAAGGCTTCTTCTATATTGACATCAAACCAATTATCTAAGCGTTGATGCAAAAATTCTAAGGAAAAAAAATAGACAACAATGACTGGAGTTGTAGATAATACGACTAATAAAGTGACTAAACGAATAGTCAACCTCGCTCCAGCACGCTTTTTACGAACTTGACGAATTAAGTCATGTAGCTTAAAAGCTAGAAGCCCTAATAGCACCAAGAGTATTATTGCATTGATAAGTAATAATGTTGAATATAAATGCTCGAAACGTTCTGGATTTTGCAGTGTTGAGATTATCATCAATAGCGAAACCAGCAGGGCTAGAAATAAGCTTATTGCTATACTTTTTTTCAGCAACTTTTTCAGTTTTAGGGTTGTAAAGGACATAAGTACCAATCACTGCTTAAACGCCATTGTGAAGAAAGATACGCTATTGGGCGTAATGGAATCGGTAAAGATTCAATATCTAGCTCAATTTGTAGAGAAATCATATAAGTCTCATTCTTTTTGATTAGATATTTATCTATTAAGGGGAAATCTTTAAGCTGATTAATGCGATGCAGAATCTCATTTAAGCTTGGAAAGGTTTCTTGTATGCCAGTATTTTTATATTTAAGTATATATTGTTTGCTCAGTGCCGAATATTTGAGTTCATACTTTTGTTGCAGCTTGGCTATTGTTTGATCCCATAAGTATGAGCGTTCACGTTCAATGATAATATTTAGTACCAAAGTTAATGCAACCCCATTTTTTAATGCGTCAATAGTCGCCTCACTAAGCTGATAATTAAATGTGGCATTTAATAGATAAACATCCTCAAGCAAATGTGTTTTCGCTTTAATGATAGTAAAGCCAGCAGAATTTGCTGAATTAGAAACTAATAATAATAACAATAGGCTGAACCATTTAACTGGTTTTAGAAAGACAGGCATAATAAAAACCATCGAGGTTATTTTCACCGGGCAAGATTTGTCGTCCATATTGTTGTGCGTGGCCCCAATCTGCTACCAATGCGGTTTCGATAGCATTAGTATGAGTTTGAATAAAATTCTGGATTTGTAAATGATTTTCCTCGGCAAAAACTGAACAAGTAACATAGAGTAATTTACCCCCCGGCGCAAGTAGGGGCCATAATGCGTTAAGTAAACGCTGCTGTTGTGCTGCCAGTGTCATAATATCCTTTGCTTGGCGCAAATATTTTATGTCAGGATGACGGCGAATAACGCCACTGCCTGTGCAGGGGGCATCAAGTAGTATGCGGTCAAAAGTTTGGCCATCCCACCAAGTTTCTGGCTGATTAGCATCGGCACAAAGCACTTGAGCTGATAGGTTTAAACGTTGCAATGTTTCTTTGAGCATTTGCACACGGGCTGCTTGATTGTCTACGGCAACTAATGTTTTGACATTATAACGCTCTAGTATGTGTGCCATTTTGCCACCGGGTGCGGCACAGGCATCTAATACTCGTGCGCCAGCAGGGACATCTAGTAATTGTGCCGCCAATTGTGCGGCTCCATCTTGCACTGATACCCAGCCCTGGCTAAATCCGGGCAAGCGTTGGACATCTATGGGCTGTTCTAGGCTGATACCATTATCTGTATATGCCAAAGCTGAAGCTTTGGACACCAAGGAATTGTTTAAAGTTTGAAGATAATCGTCACGCGAAATGGCACGGGCATTTACTCGTAAACTCATGGGCGGATGGCTATTATTCGCTTCGGCAATACTTTGCCATTGTGAGGGCCAATTTTTTTGTAAGGCTTTGATTAGCCAAGGCGGATGAGCTAACTTGACATTGATATTTTTATCCACTTTTGCTAGTAAGGCTGGAGCTTGACGTTGAAAATTTCGTAATACGCCGTTGACTAAAGCTGTTGCCCAAGGTTTCTGAATGGTACGGGTGACATTCACTGTGGCTGCTGTAGCCGCATGGGGCGGAATGCGTAAATACAAGTGCTGATATAATCCGATTAATAATAAGGCTTGAATATCATAATCTTTATCTTTAAAAGGCTTGCGTAGTAGCAGATTTAAGATTGCCTGTAAGCGCGGTTGCCAACGTAATACGCCATAACATAGGGCTTGAGCTAAGGCGCGTTCGCGGCTATCTTTTAGATTAGATAATGTTAGGCAATCAGATAAAGAACGCTTATGGGCTATCAC
>JALWYT010000345.1 GCA_026992705.1 Thiotrichaceae bacterium | reverse complement strand
AGTTAGTGCCGCGTAGTGAGTTTACGTCGCATCAAATTCAGGCGGGTGATGAAATCGAGATTGTGCAGGCGATTGGCGGGGGGTGATATGGATATTTCGGATTATCGGCGTGAATATACACAAAATGGTTTATCGCGTGCTGATTTATTAGATTCCCCGATTTTGCAGTTTAAGCAGTGGTTTAAGCAGGCTTGTGAGGTGGATATTGTCGATGCGAATGCCATGACTTTGGCGACAGTTTCCGCATCGGGTGTTCCATCTGTGCGGACGGTGTTGCTCAAGACGTTTGATGAGCGGGGTTTTGTTTTTTTCACGAATTATACCAGCCAAAAGGCGAGGGAGATTGAGGCTAACCCTAATGTCGCTTTGCTTTTCCCTTGGACGGCTTTGGAGCGTCAAGTTGAGATTACGGGCAAGGCGGAGAAAATATCTACCGCTGAGTCGCTTAAATATTTTGCTTCACGCCCGACAGGGAGTCAGATTGGGGCTTGGGTATCGCGGCAGAGTTCCGTGATTAGTACCCGTCAAGCCTTAGAGATGCAATGGCAGAAAATGAAGCAGAAGTTTCAGGATGGCAAGATTCCATTGCCTGATTTTTGGGGCGGTTATCGGGTTGTGCCTGAAAAAGTTGAGTTTTGGCAGGGGCGAGTCAACCGTTTGCATGATCGTTTTGAATATAGACGACAAGCTAATCACTGGGATATACAGCGTCTTGCTCCATAAGCCTTGCAAATGCTATTAAACTTTATCTACCTTCCTCTTATTATTGCTCTGGATTTTCTTCTGGGCGAACCTAAACGCTGGCATCCCCTAGTTGGCTTTGGTTATTTATGTAATCAAGTAGAAAAATATTTACTAAAGCCAGTAAGCAATAGGCAATTATTTATTCGTGGCGTATTGGCTTGGTTTATTTTAGTTATGCCTTTTGTTTTAATCGCTTATTGGCTTACAAATTATCTGGGCGATTGGCTAGGCATTGTCTTTGCCTATTTAGCGATTGGAGCTAAAAGCCTGCGAGATCATGCTCTGCAAGTGGCGGATGCGTTGCGGCAGGGAGATTTAAACTTGGCTCGGCAGGGAGTTGGTTATATTGTGAGTCGTGATACTTCGACCTTAAATGAGCAGGAAATCAGTCGCTCAACCATTGAGTCGGTCTTGGAAAATGGCAGTGATGCCATATTTGCAGCCTTATTTTGGTTTTTAGTCGCAGGTTCTTCAGGTGTCGTGTTATACCGTTTAAGCAATACTTTAGATGCCATGTGGGGCTATCGTAATCAGCAATATGAGTATTTTGGTAAATTCTCAGCTCGTATGGATGATATTTTAAACTGGATACCTGCTCGCTTGACCGCACTTAGTTATTTACTGGTCGGGCATTCTGGCAAAGCCTGGCAAAGTTGGAAAACACAGGCAAAACAATGGTATAGCCTAAACGCAGGCGTGGTTATGGCAACGGGGGCAGGGGCTTTGGATCGGCAATTAGGCGGGGCTGCGTATTATCATGGCGAACTCAAACAGCGACCGTTATTGGGGTCGGACAAGCCTGTTGAAACGGCTGATATTTATCACTCATGGCAATTAGTCTTCCGAGCAATTTTATTATGGATATTAATAACTAGTCTTGTTGCTATCCCAAGATTATAAGCGAAGCTCTTATTATAACAAGAGCTTCCTTAAAACCCATATTTTATACTGGTCACTTCAATTACAATTTTACTATTAAAGTATGTGCCCAAATACTCAAACCGTAACCTAAAGCAATAGCCCATGACCACTTTAAGTGCGAAAAGAAAGTATAAATACCTCTAGCTTGCCCCATCAAAGCTACACCAGCGGCAGAACCAACTGATAGTAAAGAGCCTCCAACACCAGCTGTTAATGTCACTAAAAGCCATTGTCCTTTTGACATGTCAGGCTCCATACTTAAAACTGCGAACATAACGGGAATATTATCAACAATCGCTGATAATATTCCAACAAGAATATTAGCATTCGTAGCACCTAAATTACCATACATAAGATTTGACACTAAACCTAGATAACCTAATGCACTTAAACCACCTACACATAAAATTACCCCATAGAAAAACATTAATGTATCCCACTCAGCACGTTCAAGTTGAGAAAATATATCCCAACGTCCAACTGGATGATTATCACTACTTACTGTTTTTGACGAATTTTCACCAGTGACTTTAAGGTAATAACCAAATAATTTTAATAAACCTAAACCTGTCATCATGCCCAACATAGGAGGTAGATGTAATATATTATGGAAAAGGACAGCCAAAATAATTGTAAAAACAAACAATAAAATAACAACATACCCCCCTCGCTTCACAACAATTTTAGCTGCTATTGGATCTGGCTTTCCTTTTCCAATAAAAAAAGAAAGGATTAAAGCAGGAATAAACCAATTAATTGCAGCAGGAATAAATAATGTAAAAAATTCACTGAATTCAAGTATTCCCTTTTGCCAGACCATTAATGTAGTGATATCACCAAATGGGCTAAAGGCCCCTCCTGCATTTGCTGCAACAACAATATTAATACAAGCTAGTGCTAAAAATTTGGCTTTCTTTTTACTTTTTTTGATAGCTTCCTTGCCACCTGCTACAGCAATAACAACCGCTGCCATTAACAAAGCAGTTGTTAAATTATCGGCGACTGGAGATATAAAGAAAGCAAGCAGACCTGTAATCCAAAATATTTTATAAAGTGAAAATCCTTTAGATACTAGCCACCCACGCAGAGCATCAAAAACACCACGCTCCTCCATTGTATTAATAAAAGTCATTGCTGCTAGTAAGAATAAAAATAAACCAACAAATTCTAATAAATTATGATCTAAAAATTTATGAACATCGTCTGACTTATTTACAGACATATAGGCGAGTGCAACTAATACCCAAATAATACCCGCTCCGATAATCATAGGTTTTGATTTTCGTAGGTGTAACTTTTCCTCACCTATCACCAAAGCATAAGCTGCAATAAAAACAATAACTGCCCAAATAGCATAGCTTGTTGAGGTTAAATTAATCGGTTTTACACCTTCTGAAGCAAAAGCAACAAAAGGCATAAAGCTTAAAGAAATAAGCAAGATATTTACAAAAATAAATTTAATTAATGTCATGATAAAATATAACTATCTGAATAGGATTAAATAGATGAAAGGAGATATGCTTTAACACCTTTTCCCAATATAGAAGACTTTGTCTCTAAAACCCTTACTTATATCACCAATCATTTCGTCCTCGCGATAATACACTAGTTGTAAATTCTTACATAGTGTCAATAATTCCCCCTTTGCTAAACGAAAAGCTTGTCGTTTAGGTCCTTTATCTGAAACCCTTTCCTGTGACCAGGTTTGATAAACTAATAGACCACCTGGCGTTAAGGCATCAATAATATTAGGAAATATCTCTCGGCTTAAAAAATAACTCACCACAATAACATCATAGTGAGAACTTAGTAATGGCTGGGTTTCTATATCTTGTAGTATGGGATTGATATTAAGTTGATTACGATTAATATATTGCTTAAGCTTTTGAATTAATAGGGATGAACTATCAATAGCATCAACCTGAAAGCCTTGTTTTTCTAAAAATATAGCATTACCTGCAAGCCCACAAGCAAGATCTAAGGCTCTACCAGGTACTGCTAATAAATGAATATTTTCTCGTAATACTCTAGCAGGGGTTGCTAAACTAAAGTCTGCATTTTGGTAATGTCGATTCCATTTATCTAGGAGTTGTATCATTATTTTCTCCAAAAGGCAGGTGTTAAAATAACTAATAACGTAAAAATTTCTAAGCGTCCCATTAACATAGCAAGACACAATAACCATTTAACAAAATCATTCATTGATTGAAAATTTTGAGCCACATCACCTAAGCCTGGTCCTAGATTATTTAATGTAGCAGCAACAGCAGAAAAAGCCGTTTCCTGATCCACACCTGACATCATTACTAATAACATAAATATTGTGAATAAAACGACATAAACTGCAAAAAAGCCCCAAACACCTTGTACCACATTCTCAGGCAAAGGTTTACGATTAATCTTGATGGATATTTTTGCTCGTGGATGAATAAGACGATAAATTTCTCGACTCCCTTGTTTAAATAGTAATAAAAAACGAATAACTTTCATACCACCTGCAGTAGAGCCTGCACAACCACCAATAAAGCTACTAAATATTAATAATACGGGTAAGAACCCTGGCCATTGGCTATAATCTGTTGTCGTAAATCCTGTTGTTGTACTAATAGAAACCACTTGGAAAATACTATCTCGTACAGCATCAGAAATTGTTAGTGCAGTATTAGGGCTAGATACATACAAATATGGAATAGAAATCAATATCAATATAATAAGGATACCAATATAAGCATTAAACTCTGAGTCTTGTATATAAGTTTTTAAGTTCAAATTTCGCCAAGCAGTAAAATGTAAACCGAAATTTACACCCGCAAGCAACATAAATACAACAGCAACTGCTTCAATATAGGCACTATCAAAATTTCCTATACTACTATTGTGTGTTGAAAACCCGCCGATTGCTACCGTACTAAATGCGTGACAAATTGCATCAAACCAATCCATACCTGCAATGTAATACATAACAGTACAACTAATCGTCAGTACTAAATAAATATACCAAAGTAATTTAGCCGTTTCTTTAATACGGGGAGTAAGTTTTGAATCTTTAATAGGACCTGGTGTTTCAGCTCGATATAATTGCATACCACCAACTCCTAACATTGGGAGTATTGCTACAGCAAGCACAATAATACCCATACCACCTAACCACTGAAGTTCTTGTCGATAAAATAAAATAGATTTAGGTGTTGAATCCAAACTAGTGAGTACGGTCGCCCCTGTTGTAGTTAAACCAGAAATTGACTCAAACACTGAATCTGTTAAAGACAGTGACATGGTTTCAGACATATAAAAAGGAATTGCTCCGCATAGACCGAGTACTAACCAAAATAAAACAACAATTAAAAAACCATCTTTTAAACGAAGTTCTTTTTTTCGATGACGTACAGGGAACCAAAATATAAACCCAGTAATTGCGATAAAAAAGAAGCCTTCAACAAAGGATAAAAAATCGGGGTCTTGGTAGTACCAACCCACCCATACGGGAGGAAGTAGCGTTAAACTAAAAACAATCAGTAGTAAGCTAATAACACGTTGTATTACAAAAAATTGCACAAGAATGCCTTATAAAAAAGTCACACTTACCTGAAAAAGTTTTTCAACCGCGGGGATATAACGCTTGTCAGATAATAACATGAGTATATGATCCTCCGCTTCAATAATAATATCATCAGATGCTACAATGACTTCTTCATTACGAACAATTGCCCCAATCGTAGTTGCAGGAGGTAATTTAATTTCACCCAAGCGTCTGCCAATAACGCGGGAGGTTCTTTTATCTCCATGAGCAATCACTTCAATCGCTTCTGCGGCTCCACGACGCAAAGAATGAACAGAAACAATATCACCACGCCGAACATGAGTGAGTAATGCTCCAATCGTCACCTGTTGAGGGGAAATTGCTAAATCAATGGTTGATGTTTCAACCAGGTCAACATAGCTGGTACGATTAATTAAAGACATAACTCGACGTGAACCTAAACGTTTCGCTAACATTGCCGATAAGATATTCGCCTCATCATCATTAGTTAACGCAAGAAATACATCGATGTTTTCAATATCTTCTTCTAGCAATAAGGATTCATCTGCTGCATCACCTTCTAATACGATGGTTTTATCTAAAATTTCTGCAAGATGAGTTGCCCGCTCAGAGTTAAATTCAATAATTTTGACACGATAGTTAGCATCTTCCAATAAATCCGCTAAACGCCGACCAATACTACCGCCACCAGCAATCATTATCCGTTTATACGGTTTATCCAAACGCCGTAACTCACTAATAATTGTTCGAACATGCTCAGGACTAGCCAGGAAAAACACCTCATCATCAATATCAATGACTGTATCACCATTAGGAATAATGGCTTTTCCATTACGAAAAATGGTTACTACTTTGCTTTTTATATCTTCAGGCATATGTTCTTTTAAGGTGCGTAACTCATGCCCAACTAAAGCACCACCATAATAAGCCTTTACTGCGACTAACTGAACACGCCCACCTGCAAAATCTAAAACCTGCAAAGCACCTGGAAAACTTAACAACCGAAAAATATATTCGGTGACCAATTGCTCAGGGCTAATAATTACATCAATCGGAATAGAATTTGAGCTAAATAATTTGGGATAACGTAGATATTCTGCTGAACGAATGCGAGCTAATTTTGTGGGTGTATGATAAAGGCTATAGGCAACTTGACAAGCAACAATATTTGTTTCATCACTATTGGTTACAGCAATAAGCATCTCCACATCATCAATACCTGCACTCTCTAATGTGTCAGGGTGAGAAGCCATGCCAACTTGTGTACGAATATCAAGTTTATCACGAAGCTCTCGAAGAACATTAACATTATGATCAACAATCGTAACATCATGTTCTTCCTGCACAAGGCTTTCTGCTAGCGAATGCCCTACTTGCCCCGCACCGAGAATAAGTACTTTCATTGCTATCAAGTATTAGGAATGCTTCCTAGCTCCTTCCATAATTTTTAGGATCAATTTCTAGGGCTCTCATTTTTCGATACAAATGGGTGCGTTCCATTTTTACCCGCTCTGCCAATTTGCTGACATTACCTTTAGTCTGTTGTAGCTGATAAACTAAATAATCATGCTCAAATTGCTCGCGGGCTTGTCGCAACGGCATATCAAATAAATGTTCAGGAATTTTGCTGCTGCCATAACTATAGATAGGCACTTGAGAACCTAGCACTTCCTCGACTTCTTCTTGGGTCACTTCATAATCAGTACCAATAATTAATAAGCGTTGTACTAGGTTTTTTAGCTCTAATAAATTGCCCAGCCAAGCATGTGAACGTAAAAAATTTTGTGTTGATAGTGAAAAATGGCGATAAGGCAGATTTTCCTGTGCAGTTAAATGATCGACATAGAAATTCAATAATTCAGGAATATCTTCAGGATGATCCCGTAACGGGGGAATATGTAATGGCAGCATATTTAACTGATAATATAAATCTGCCTTAAACTTCCCTGCCTGTACATCATCTTTTAAATCATGATCTGACGAAGTAAAAATTACGGTATTAAGATTTAGCCATTCCCTACCACCTACCCGCTTAAATTTTTTCTCTTTTAATGCTGTAAGTAATCGAATTTGTGCCTCACCATCCAGATCAGCAATATTGGATAAATATAATGTGCCACCATTTGCCTTTTCAATTAAACCAAAATGAACTTTGTCTTGCTCTTCCCAGCCAAAAATTTCTTCACTCATACGCTGCTTAGATAAAGCATTTACAGAGGCTTTTTCAAAAGGTCGATCCGCTCGACTGCTTTGGCTATGAATATATTGAGCAAAAATCTCTTTCCCTGAACCCGATTCACCATAAAAAATTACCGGCGTATTATGTGTCGCGATTTGTTCAGCTTGCTTTCTAAGTTTACTAATGACTTTACTAGATCCAACAGGCGTTTGCATCATTGTTACTTGTTTACGCAAACCTTGGTTCTCCTGCTCTAATTGCGATGCTCGCAGGGCATGTTCAATTGTGAGTAATGTTTTAGCTAATGACAAAGGTTTTTCAATGAAATCATATGCCCCTAAACGTGTAGCTTCTACAGCGGTTTCAATAGTAGCATGCCCTGACATCATAATCACCGGACAGCATAAATTACCATTGTCACTCCAGCCTTTGAGCAGTGAAATTCCATCTTCACCGGGCATCCAAATATCAAGCAACACCAAATCAGGTTTACGCGAACGATGTAAAACCTTCGCCTGCGATGCATTCTCAGCCGTACCTACCTCATAGCCTTCATCCTCTAATATCTCACTAAGTAAATTCCGAATATCGGGTTCGTCATCGACGATTAATATATATTGTGCCGTCATCGTTCTTCCTGAATTTTATGGACGATCATATTGGTTCGTTAAAGGTTAAACTATACCATAAAAAAATAGGTATCCTCTCGCTCTCACTCTCATATAAAAGTACGGGATAAATTCTATTATCCATCCTCTAAAATCTATCTCTATCCTCCATCTTCTACTCCCCATCCTTTAACCTACTATAGACCATTTTCCCTGCCAAAAAGGTTTTAATTACTCGACCTGCAAAGCCGTACCCTACAAACGGTGTATTTTTGCCGGCACTTAGCATATCTTCGGCTTGTAGTTCCCAGAGTGGTTTAGGGTCAAATAATAGCAAGCTTGCGTCTTGCCCTTCTTGTAATAAACCCGCGGGAATACCTAAAATCTTAGCTGGGTTTTCTGTCACCAGAGCAATGGCTTGCGGTAATGATAACACACCTTCTTCCACTAATTTCAAGCTTAATGGCAATAAGGTTTCTAATGCCGAAATCCCCGGCTCAGTTTCTTGGAAGGGGGCAAGCTTTGCATCGATTTCATGCGGTTGATGGTCGGAACAGATGGCATCAATAATTCCATCTACCAAGCCTTGCCGTAAAGCCTCTTTATCACGAATCGTTCGCAGTGGCGGCATGGTGTGGCACAATGAATTAAAGTCTTTAATATCCATCTCGCTTAAAAATAACTGATGAGCCGCAACATCAGCGGTGATAGGTAAACCTTGATTTTTGCCGTATTCAATCAACTTGACGCTCTCCGCTGAGGATAATCGACAAAAATGCGTTTTAGCTTGAGTGGCAGCGACTAAACTCAAGGCTTGCGATAATGCCGCTGTTTCCGCTGCGGTTGGTATCCCGGGCAAACCCACTCGAGTCGCTACATTACCTTGATGCACACAGCCTTTTTGTGCTAAAGAATGATCCAGTGGATGAATAAATACGGTCAAGTCATAGGTTGCAGCATATTGCATCGCCATATATAAAGTATGCAAGTCCTTAATCGGCTGCAAACCATTACTCACCCCCACGCAACTTGCCTTTTTCAAAGCCCCCATATTACTAAGAGCCGTGCCTTTTAAATCCTGCGTTAGATTGCCGATAACATGGATATGGGCTTTGCTTGTACGATTATTGATTTCATTAATCAGATTAACATTCGCAGCACTGTTGACCGACACTTTTGGTTCAGGTAAAAAGCATAAGCTGGTGATGCCTGCACTAGCGGCGGCAATGGTTTCGCTTTTAATACTCGCTTTATGATCCGCCCCTGGGTCGCGTAAATAGCAAGCCAAATCGACTAAGCCCGGCATTGCCCACAGACCTTTGGCATCAATCACTTGCTCAGTTTCAAAAAAATCAGGCTGTTCTGTAATCGCTAAAATCTTGCCATCTTCGATATAAATATGGCTCAACGTTTCAGCCTGATGTTGCCCATCTAGCAAGCGGACATTTTTAATGACTTTTCGCTCATGTCTTTGCATTAGGCTTGCTCCTTGCTTTTTTCACGCACCTGCGTATCCATCACCATCGACATTATCGCCATTCTCACTGCAACCCCATTGGTTACTTGGCTTAAAATTACAGAGCGTTGCCCATCCGCCACGCGAGAATCAATCTCAACCCCGCGATTAGCAGGACCTGGGTGCATCACAATCGCATCAGGCTTGGCGAGTTTAAAGCGTTCCTCGGTTAAACCGTAGAATTTATAAAACTCGCGTTCTGAGGGTAATAATGCCGCCTCCATCCGCTCCTTTTGCAATCGCAGCATAATCACAACATCCACATCTTTTAGACCTTCCTGCATATCATAAAAGACCTTTACACCTAAATCCTCAATACCAATAGGCAGCAAGGTTTTTGGGGCAATCACGCGGATTTCACCCGTGCAAAGCGTTGATAAAGCATGTATTTGCGAACGAGCCACGCGAGAATGCAAAATATCGCCCACAATGGCAACCTTCAATGGCTGGAATGATGACTTATACTGTCGAATTGTTAGCATGTCCAGCAATGCTTGTGTGGGGTGGGCATGATTGCCATCGCCTGCGTTTAATACGCTCACATGCGGGGCACAATAGC
>JALWYT010000344.1 GCA_026992705.1 Thiotrichaceae bacterium | reverse complement strand
GGCAAAAATGACTGCCGCCATGTTATTTGAAGGAGCCGACGGACTCAATGCCGATCAACTTGCTGAAAAATTAGAATCCGTTGGAGCAGAATATAGCTCAGGCTCAGCCCGTGATATGGCATGGATTACCCTGCGAACCTTAACGCTAGAAAAAGAACAAGCTACTGCCGTTGAAACATGGCTAAAAGTAATCGGCTCGCCTGACTTCCCTGAAAAAAGCTTTGCACGCTTAAAAAAGCAATTCCTACTCGGTCTGCAAGCAGAAAAACAAAGCCCAGCAGCCATCGCCACTAAAGCCTTCTACAAAAATCTATATGGCGATCATCCCTACGCATCACCCACGAATGGCACTGAAGAAAGCATCCAAGCCATGACATTAGACCAGCTAAAAGCCTTCCGAAAGCAATACTATGTCGCACAAAATGCGGTTTTTGCCATTGTCGGAGCCATCAGCCGTGAAGATGCCGAAGCCTTAGCCAAGCGAGTTTCCAGCAAACTCGGGCAAGGCAAACGAGCAGAAACCATCCCTGCACCCAAGCCACTCACAGAAGCAAAAAACATTCGCATCCCTTATCCATCCCAGCAAGCCCACGTCATGATCGGGCAACTTGGGGCTAAACGCGATGATAAAGACTACTTTGCACTATACACAGGCAATCATATTCTAGGTGGAGGTGGTTTCACTTCACATCTTATGAAAGCAATCCGTGATGCTCGTGGTTTATCTTATAGTGTATATAGTTACTTCTCATTTATGAGAGAGTTAGGACCTTTTATACTTGGCTTGCAAACTAAAATTTCACAAACTGATGAAGCCGTAAAGATTGCTAGGGAACAGGTAAAAAAATTTCAAGTCGAAGGTCCTACTGAGGAAAAGCTTATTACCGCTAAAAAAGACATCACAGGCAACTTCCCATTAAGTGTAGCAAGTAATAGTAATATTGTCGGTTATGTTGGCATGATTGGTTTTTATAATTTGTCATTAGATTACCTCGATACCTTTACAAGTAAAATCAACGCTATTACTCGTGAACAAGTCGCCGATGCATTCAAACGCCGCATTCACCCTGACAAAATGCTGACAGTGATTGTGGGTGGGGAAGAAAAAAGTAAAAAGGCTGAAAAGAATGATGAAGAAAAAGCGAACAATAAAACAGAAGTCAAAACAGCCTCCTAAAGGCAGCGGCTTCATCCGAATTATTGCAGGACAATGGCGGGGCAGAAAACTCCCCGTCGTTTCCGTACAAGAGGTACGCCCCACGCCTAACCGAGTCCGCGAAACACTATTCAACTGGCTACAAGCTCACATCCACCAAGCCCGTTGCCTCGATCTATTCGCAGGCAGCGGAGCTATCGGCTTTGAAGCCGCCTCCAGAGGAGCTGAACACGTCGTCATGGTCGAAAAACACCACAAAGCTGCTCAACAGCTAAGGCAAAACCTCAAAACCATTAATGCCGACAATATCAGCATCAAAAACACCGATGCCTACCACTACCTAGAATCAAAGCTAGAGCCCTTCAACATCATCTTCCTCGACCCCCCCTTCCGCAAAGGACACTTAAACAAGATGCTTGATCAAATTATCAGTAAGCAACTGTTATTCAAAGACGGATTCATTTATTTAGAACAAGAAGCAGAAAATCACCTCAATTTTTTACAATGGAATTTAAATATTTATAAACAAACTAGAGCAGGACAGTCTGAAGCTTTTTTGCTATGTTATGATTAGTTATTATCTTATTTTTTAGCTATTACGTACATATCAGTCATTATAAGAAACTAGCTATAATATTTAAAAGAGTAGTTAATTAATACCTGATCTATATCATTTTAGTATGGTTCTAGGTAAAAAATATCAAAATCACTATCATAAATTTCACTACTCATATTAAAAGCACCCATAATACTGTGAAATATATTTCTTGATCCATGTTCTTTTCGTTGTCGTAGTTTATCATCAGATATAGCTTTCTTTTCTTTAAAGCTTTCTGACATCCATATAATAAATGGCACTTTTTTTTGTACATCAGGAGCTAAAGAAAACGGTGTTCCATGTAAGTATAAATTATATTCACCTAGTGATTCACCGTGATCTGATATATAAATAAAAAGTGTGGGTATGTTTTCAAGGCTTTGTAGTATATTAATTATTTTTGATAGAAAGTAATCTGTATATAAGATAGTATTATCATATGCGTTAATTAATTCTTGGTTAGTACATTTATCTAATACAACAGATTTGCATGATGGTTTAAAGTAGTCAAAATTTGCTGTATATTTTTGATAATATGCTGGACCATGACTTCCATAAGTATGAAGTACAATTAATTGCTTTTGTTGTGTTGATGATAAAATATGCTCCTTTAAATTTGTTAATAACACTTCATCATTTTTACAGCCATTACCTTTACAATTTGTAACAAGATCACTATCTTTTTCATAAGTTTTGACATTGATCGCAGGTTCTCCCCAATTTTTTGTACGCCATGTAACATCAACCCCCTGTCGTTGTAAATAACTTGGTAGGGCTTCATATTTATCTGAATTGGTGCCTGTGTGTGATAATAAACAGCGGACAGATGCTGTTGTGTAAGTCGCACAAGATGTTGTGTTCTTTAAGGCGATTACTTTTAATGATTGAAGTTGTGGATTCGTATTTCGCTTGTATCCATATAATGAGAAGTTCTGTGCTCTTGCACTTTCTCCGATTACTAATACTACAATCATTTTTTCATTATCAGTAAAGGTTGCAGGTGGTAGTAATGTTTGATCTTCTAAACTTGATTTTGTATTTATCTGAGACCTTACCGTATTAATTAGATATGACCAAGGCATTATAATACCACCAAGCTTTTTAGCATTACGGTCAATCCATAACCAGCTATTAGAATTTATATAAATAAATAAAAATATATAACAAAAAACCAAACACAGTAAAGGGGACAATATATGGAAGAAAAAAATTACTGGAATCCGATATTTAGCGGGTTTTTACTAGGTACAGTTTTGTTTATCGCATATGCCATAGCAGGACAGGGTATAGGTGCCAGCGGTGCATTTGCC
>JALWYT010000343.1:1661-3065 GCA_026992705.1 Thiotrichaceae bacterium | reverse complement strand
CTCCTAAACTATCAGCTACCCAATCCCAAAATGAAAATGAACGATAAGGAGTAAACGATTGTAAGACCTCTATCAATGCACCATAAGCAATTAACGGCAGACCAACCCAAAGCCAATAATTTTTATTGGCTAAAGCAATATCCATTAGTACAGCAAAACCTAAAAACACTATAAAGTGCACGATTTTATCATTGAGAGTGATACTAAAAACATAATGATCTAAAGGTTTTAGCGCTAGCCATAAGCTAAGTGGGTATAAAATAAACAATAAAATACTTGCAGTAAATCGAACCCAAAAGTTGTTGTACCACGCTTGAATAAATACATTCATAAAATTGTTTACTAATTTAATCATGCCTATTCATTTTTTCCCAACTTTCCCCATCAATCAATAAGTCTTTAATCACTGCTTTACCTTCTTTATTAATAGAAACAAGTAATTTACCCCGAGATTCACGGACAAGTTTGTCAAGCTCTTTAGCATCTGCTTCAGGAATATAATAACGTTCTATCCCTGCTTTAAACTGCCCTGCCCGACAGCTACCACTTAAATAAAGCTGACAATCTACATCAACTTGGTCTTCTTTTGCAAAGCGTCGATAAGGTCGTAGGCAAAGCTGGGTATTTATAAATTGATTATTGCACTGATTTTCAGCTTGAAAATCAATACGATAGTTTAAGTAGTGCCCTGATAATAAGTCTCTTGGATCAACACCTTCAATTGTAAGTACAACTGTTTCCCCCGTATTAACAATATGTTGTTTGTAAAATATTAAGCTGAATAGCACAATAATTGGGAGAGCAACAGCGAAGACAATACGATTCATACTAATTTCCTAACCCATGCTTGCAGGGTATTACGTGAGCGATACCAACCATAGCTCACGGCAATAATGACTAAGCCTGAGATGATTAGACCAATACCTGTTACTGCTAAACCTCCCATTGCTTCAAAATAAACAATAAGAAATCGTATTCCAATTAACAATGTTACTAAATTGAATAATTCTTGTTGTCCAGTCATTCCAAGGTGCAAGGCATAAATAAATAATATTGAAATAATTAGTAATGGAGCCACTAAGTTTTGTAATAAACTTTCTTGCCAGTTAACAATATTAAGTAGACTAGGATGATAGAGTAATAATAATAGAACTAGATCAATGATTAATAATAGCTTATTCAATGGCTTATAACTTGAGCGAATAATAATTAATAGAAATAATATGATAGCAGCAACATAAGCTGGGAAAAACAAGCCAGAGGCAAACCCTGCCCAATTATGGGTCCAATACAAAATATCTGCTAAGATAAGACAAGCAATTGCATAAATAATAAACCAGAAGCGAAAACTATTGGCAAAATCATTGTGTTTAAATCGATCAGCAATTTGTGCCATTACTATAC
>JALWYT010000343.1:0-1651 GCA_026992705.1 Thiotrichaceae bacterium | reverse complement strand
CTTAATAATAGAGCCAATAAGACCACTCCAGTAAAACGTTTTTCAGTGTTCCACCAACGATGAGATAAGCTCATTATTTGATAATTATACTCAACCAACGTCCAGACGAAAGCCAATAAAAATAAACTCACCCAAAGGAATACAGAGAAATAGCGTTTGGCATAAAGCGTAATGGGTAGTGTAATAATAGACCAGAGCAACAGGGCATGATACCACATGCCACCTGTATGATAAATCTGCGAAATCAAGCCAATACTTGCTAAACATAAAATCTGGAAAGCAAGCAATACTAATTCATAAACAGTGCTATTTATATTGTTAATATATAGTCTAATAAGTATGCTTCCTAGCAATAATAGCAAGGTAAAATCAATAATCAGTTTGATACTAGAGGGTATATATGGCCAATTAGCTGCAATCACTGAAACTATTCCAATACCACTAACGACTATACCTAATATCAAAAAACCATATAAAAACCAGTGACCATTAGAATATTTCTCCGCCTCATAATGTAGGATTTTTTGCTCTTGCTCAGGAGTAATTAATCCACTTTCTTGCCAATCTTTTAGTTTTTTATTTAATTTCATATTTCTCACCAACTACTTACAAAGTTTAAGTAGTTACTGTTTTTTTAGCTTGACTTTTTCTTTATCAATCCATTGTTTAGTCTTCTCAAGTATTTCCTCAACAGATAAGCCCTTTGTATGAATTAATTCACCAATTTTTACTGTAATTGTTCCTGGATATTTGATATAGCTTAATCGTGGCCAACAATCACCTGCATTATGTACAACAGGTAATACATTCTTTTGAGCATGTTCTGCTAACACTGCACCACCTTTTTTAAATGGCATCACTTTACCTTTGCTAACGCGTGTTCCCTCAGGAAAAATAACGAGGCTAATACCTAAATCTAATCGCTGTTTACCCTGATCTTTGACTTGCATCATGGCAGATTTTCTTGACTGTCTGTTAATTGCGATGGGACGAATCAAGCTTAACCCCCAACCAAAGAAAGGAATTCGTAACAATTCGCGTTTTAATACCCAAGTCAGGGGTGGGAATATACTAGCAAAAGCTAAAGTTTCCCATGTTGATTGATGATTTGCCATAATAACAACAGATTCATCATGGGGAATATTTTCCTTACCAATAACTTGATAATCAACCCCGCAAATTAGTTTTAACCACCACACATTAAATAAACTATAGGGTCTAACCAATGGATAACGTATTTTAAATGGTAATAATAATAATAACGGAGTAATTAAACCGTAAAATATTGTACTAATGCTAAAACCTACCCAAAATATGCTTGCCCGTATTGCCAACCATATTTTTATCCATATATTCATACTTCTATCCCTTCCCTTGTACCCCTATATAAAATAAAATTTCCTAGAAAAGGATAATAAAGTTAAAAAAACTATTCATAAACCCAAATTTAAGAAAAACAATAACTTTTTTGCCAGCCTGCCATTTTTAATCATTTAAATATCATCTATTTCAAACAAGAATATTGAAATAACTAAGGTGAGATTTAATCATAAAATCTTATTTTCTACATGACTACCTCCTTTATGTTGTTATTTTAACGATTAGGCATGTTACACTAATTTTCGATAGCAATTATTAAAAATCAGAACTT
>JALWYT010000342.1 GCA_026992705.1 Thiotrichaceae bacterium | reverse complement strand
CATTCGTTGGACTTCCGTATCAGGACAAGTGCAATTGTTTTTCGATGACATATTAATCGGTGCGACACATACCCTGCCTAGAAAAATCCTCGACCCGTTGCAGCCTTGGGATTTGCATAATCTAAAACCTTATTCTGAAGCCTATTTAAGCGGTTTCCGCAGTGAAATTTATCAAGTTGAATTAGATGAAGGCTTTTCGCAAGCCAAACAAATTATGGATCAACGGATTTATCAGGCAGTACGACAAGATATTGGCGGCGACCAGCAACGCATATCACAACTCAGAACACAGCACAGTAATACGACCTTTAAGCATCTGCTACTACCAATATGGTCAGCCGCTTTTAAATATCAGGGAAAAACTTACCGATTTGTTATCAATGGACGAAATGGCAAAGTCCAAGGCGAACGCCCTTATAGTAAAATCAAACTTTTTATAGCTATTATAGTAGGGCTAATAAGTATTGCTGCTTTATTTTATTTGATAAATTGGGCATAAATATAATGAGGTTTTTACCTTTTTCTTTACAAAACTTGACCTGCACTCTATTACACAATGAATTTCTTATTCGTGATATTCAATGAAGTTTTAATTCTTTACGTATCCAGTTGCCATAAGTTAATTCAAAGGCTGAAGAAATCAGTATAAATGAAAAGAAAATAATGACGGCTTTGGTATTGCTAGAATAAGTGTGTACTAATAAGGTCGCCAAGGCAGCACCACTGATTATAGTCGAAAGAAGCAGGAGCAATTTATTGGCATTGATGGAGTGGGCTAGTCGGTAGGCTCCCATATTGACGATAAAAAAGATTAACAAAAAACTACCACTTGCCTCCAAAGACAATGAGATCAATTTTCTGAGCTTGAATAAAGGAGAGGATAGCACTTGCGGCATCACTACTTATTACTTCAGTATGTAATGTTATGCCATCGGTATCACCTAGCTCATCAATAAATTTTTTCATACGCTTTTTGGCGAGTTTGATTTGTTGCTTATTTTGAGCATCAACTAATCCAGACTCAAAGGGGTAGGGGAGTATTAAATCATCATAGGCATAAGCGTAGGGGATAATTTCTTCGGTAATATGCAATAGCGTTAAATCCGTTTTATATAGCCTTGCAAGTTCGATCGCTCGTTTTGCTGCATGTTTTGAGTAAATCGAAAAATCAACAGCCGCAACAATGGATTGATAAGGTTTAAGCTGTTCTGCGGCAGTTTTTTGTCGGGTTGGTTCGCGTAGCCAATCCCATGCTTTTTCGCCGACAATGGCGATGCGGTCAAAATCATCCATGTGTTGCATACCAAATTCAACGTCATCTTTGGCGGCTTTTAAATCCCAGCCATGAAAGTTATCCAACTCTAATAGCAATGATATTTTTCCAAGCGATTTAATTTCTTTTTCAAGTTTAGGTAAAAAATTCTGGTAATCCTCGTGGCTTAATTTGCCAGAGGCTCTAGCGGCAAGGATATTGCCATCATCAGCGGGTAAAAACTGTAGCATTGTATGCCTCCTTTTATGTCTTATTGGGTAACTACTCATTAGATAGAGTAGTTACATCTGCTGATGTTTTACGAGCTTCTTCGGCAATTTTATTTTTAAATTCAATTAATTGAGCTGTATTAGAATCAGCGATTTTCATTAAGGTATCAATCAAGCCTTCCGTCATGTAAGCAATATTTAGTTTAATTTGCTCTTTATAAGCTTCTTTTGCCTCAAGCAAAGTCTCACTTAAACTGTGTAAATCCTGTTTTACGGTATCGCTGATTTCTTGTATTTCTTCACGGCTGAGTTCTTCAATCTCACTCAGTTTTTCTTCAGCGTGATGAAAAGCCTCTTTCAAAGAATGTCCTTCTTTATTGATTAGCACCTCGATTGTCTCAAGCATTGCTTGATAATTTTTTTGTAATTTCTCTTTTAATGCTTTTGTTTTCATCATTTTATTTTCCTTTTTTTATTTAGAAATAATATGATGTTAGCAGTATTTTTCTCAGATAAATGTCATATAGATGACAAAAATAAAGGGAAGGGAGGGTAACTACAAGAAATTGC
Source organism: Thiotrichaceae bacterium (assembly GCA_026992705.1). GTDB lineage: Bacteria > Pseudomonadota > Gammaproteobacteria > Thiotrichales > Thiotrichaceae > S015-18. The sequence continues at coordinate 1,019 of JALWYT010000342.1, read as the reverse complement.
TGATTTAAGGAATAGGAAGTGAATTCTTAGATGCTGTGTATACTATGTTTTAATTACATAAAAATGCGAAAACCAATGTTTACTGTAGTTACGATTCTTCAGGGGCAGACTCTAGGAGCAATCATCATTATAAGAGATTGCCCCTATACCCATACTTATAGCACTTCTAACATTTTCTTACCCATATCCGCAGGGGATTTAACAACGTGTACGCCAGCTTCGCTTAGGGCAGTTATTTTTTGTTCGGCAGTTCCTTTGCCGCCTGAGATAATGGCTCCTGCGTGTCCCATGCGTTTGCCTTTGGGGGCGGTTACGCCTGCGATGTAGGCGACGACGGATTTGCTGACGTGGGCTTTGATGTATTCGGCTGCGTCTTCTTCGGCGGTTCCACCGATTTCGCCAACCATAATGATGCCTTGGGTTTGTTCGTCAGCTTCAAAGAGTTTTAGGCAGTCAATAAAGTTCATGCCTTGAATGGGGTCGCCGCCGATGCCGATGCAGGTGGATTGTCCTAAGCCTGTGGTAGTGGTTTGATGTACCGCTTCATAGGTTAGCGTGCCTGAGCGGGAGACGACACCGATTTTCCCTGCGAGGTGGATGGAGCCCGGCATAATGCCGATTTTGCATTCATCGGGGGTAATTAAACCAGGGCAGTTAGGACCGATGAGATAAACATCGTCATAGTCTTCTAATGCGGCTTTAACTTTTAGCATATCCAATACGGGAATGCCTTCGGTAATACAGGCAATAACTTTGATACCTGCGGCGGCAGCTTCGAGTACTGCATCTGCTGCAAAGGCTGCAGGGACGTAGATCATGGTTGCTTCGGCTCCTGTTGCTTCAACCGCATCAGCAACGGTATTAAATACAGGTAAGCCTAAATGCGTTTGCCCGCCTTTACCCGGTGTTACACCGCCAACCATATTGGTTCCGTAAGCAATGGCTTGTTCGGAGTGGAAGGTGCCTTGTTTGCCAGTAAAGCCCTGACAGATAACTTTGGTGTTTTTATTGATTAATAT
>JALWYT010000341.1 GCA_026992705.1 Thiotrichaceae bacterium | reverse complement strand
CATGGCTTATCCTTTATTAGCAAAATAATTGAGCGATAAAACCATCAAAGCACTGGCAGAAATCCATGAGGCGAGTACGCGAACCGCAATAGTCTGCCATGCTTTTTTGCTAAAACTTTCGGATAATGCCAAGGCGTATAGCAATAAAAAATAAATCCCAACGCCGTTACCAAATAAGCTAATGATTTTTTCTTTACGAGCTAAGTCATTCGGTATTGAATCTAAACCAATGGCAAAGCCCAATAACATGGCACAGGTAATATAAACAAGGCTGGGGAATTTAAAATTGCTGATAATTAATAAACCAATGCCGCTAGCCCCTAGTAACAAAGCCATCGAGACATTAAACCTCAGTGAAAAATAGCTTGCCAATAGACCCGCAATAACAGCAAAAAGATAGGCGAATACCGTAACTTGATGTTTAGCAGGCTGGTTTTGCCCAAACCATAAGCCCAAGGCGATAATGCTCAAGAGTTGAGCAGGTGCAAATAGCGGGTGCAAGATGCCATTGAATAGATTACCAATGCCCTTAATGGGGCTATGAGCCAAGACAATTTCAGGGGTTAAAGCTAAAGCGATAAAAATACAGAATTTAACAAACTGGCTCATTTAGGCTTTCTCAATGAAGCTGTGCGGCAATTTCTTGTGACAAACGATATACCGCGTCACTTTGGGCTTTGACATAAGCATTAAAGCTATTACCCTGAACAGGAACGTGAATAACCGCATGTTTGACTTGTAGAATTTTGCTGTGCTGTAGCAAACGCCAACGGGCTTTTAAGGTGACTGTTTTGCCTAAATCACCATCCAATTGCTCGATATTGATACGCACTTGATAATTCGGATTAAAACTATGCTTCCAAGGATAGGTTTCGACATTTTCTGTATCCAGCAATATGGCAAGATTTTCTTCAAACGCATGAATTAAATCCTCACGCAAAGAACCGCCCCATTGATGAGCTTCGACCAAATCAAGCTCCGTGTTGTTTTTGCGAATGACAATTTGCGGTCTGCGTAATAAGCGTGGAATTTGCACAGGACCAACACCGATTCTTAAATGAGAACGGTGATATTGAGCTTGGTTAGCAATCGGGCTGATGGCGTAAAAACGGGTGCTTTTTGAGCCACCAATCGAACAAGCTGCCAATGTAAACAGCATGGAAATCAGTAAAATCTTTTTAATCAAGCACATATTATTTGCCTAGTAAAACTGCATTCGGTTTGCGTTGTAAGGTATCAGCAAGCACGGAGAATGAATTAGCGGTTTCACTTAAATCATCTAACATCACTTGCAGTTTGTATTGTAAAGCAGAGTCCTCGCCTAAGGACTGCTTGAGCGTTGTTTGGGTGGTTTTCGCAGTTTGTTGAATCGCACTAATCGCCTGCCGCGTTTGCTGCAAGGTTGTTTTTAGCTCACCCGTAATGCCTTGCTTATTTAAGCCATCAATAAGTTTATTGATATTTTTTAGTAATTTTGCCGTGTTTGAAGCAATATGTTTAGTGTCTTTAGAGGCAACTAAATGCCTAATCTCACGGATGGTTTTTGTTAATTCTCCCGTCAATTCTGAGGCATCAAAGTTTAATAAAGAATTCGCTGAAGCAGTTGTCGGGAAAATGGTAATATCACTATTTTCTGATTTGGCTAATTTAGCCAACTTGCTTGTTTTGCTTTTCTCCTTTGGATAAACCAAAGCAATATATTGTGAGCCAGTTAGCAGGCTTGATGTTTTTAATTGGGCGTGCAAGCCTTTATTCACCAATTTGCCTAAAATCTCATCCGCTTCTGATTTATTACCTTTATCCGATAGCTTATCAACGAATAAAGAGACTTTAACCACCGTTTTGACTTCACCTTTTTGATTATCCTTTTTCAATAAAATCTTCTCGACTTTGCCAACTTGAACGCCTTGATACTCAACCGTAGAGCCTTCCGTTAAGCCGAATAAACTATCATCAAAATACATCACATAATAAAGTTTATTCGTTCCTGAGGTATCTTCCTTCGCCTGTTTATAAGAATCATAAAGGCGGAATGAGGCTTTGCCTTCGATGGGGGCACTGTAAGATTCATTTTTAGGCGTTTCAAACGCAATGCCGCCAATCACCAAAGCCGCAAGTGATTCCATTTTTGCTGAAACCCCGCCTGATGGTGTCACTTCAACATCAATGCCACTGACATTCCAAAAGCGCGTATTTGAACGGATTTTATGGCGATATTTATCTTCAATATAAATGCTGATATTTACCGTATCGGTATCAATATTAAGCTGGGTATCAATAACTTCGCCGACTTTTAATTGATGATAATACACGGGTGAGCCGTTATTTAATGAGCCTAAATTTTTGGCATTGAGGGTAATGATTTTATCTTCATCATAAGCACTTAGCCGAGGCGGTTCTTCCAAGCCTTTATAAACCGACTGTTGTCCGCCTGCTTTTTTACCCGGCTCCATTTCAATATAAAAACCACTGAATAAGGTTGATAAACCACTCACTTGCCCAACCGTAATACGGGGTCGCACTACCCAAAATTCTGTATCGGGCTTTAAGTAGCGATACATAAATGATTTTAATTCAGCCGTGACAAAAGCCCTGACCTGTTGCTTCTGTTTGCCATCGTCGGTTTTTACCGTCACCGAGCGTAATTCAATTTTTTTAACCTTGCCGACATCAACATCTTTATAGCGAATATGCGTTCGCCCTGCTTCAATTCCTTGAGCACTTGCAAAATCAATCACAACCGTTGGTCCTTTTTCATTAATGACCTTAATCATTAACCACACACCTGCAATTAAGGCGACTAATGGAATTAACCAAATCAGTGAGAAAAAGGGTTGTTTTTTGCTCTGGGCAAGTGGGTAATGTTCGATATTTTTATTTTTCATCATGAATTTTGCCCAAATTATCCCAAATAAGGCGTGGATCAAAGCTATGTGCCGCAAACATGGTTAATACAACCACCGCAGCAAAAGAAAGTGCTCCTAAACCAGGGTAAATTGATGCAGTATTCCCAAATTGAACCAACGTCACTAAAATTGCAATAACGAAAATATCCACCATTGACCAACGACCAATAAATTCCATAATGCGATAAAGTTTAGTACGTTCTCGCGGTTCCCATCGAGATTTAATTGCAATACTAATTAATAAGGCAGATAAAACCAATAGCTTTAAAATAGGCACAACAATACTTGCGACAAATACAATCAAAGCCAATGGCCACATTCCTCCCTCTAATAAATGTTTAACACCTGCAATAATCGTACTTGGTTCACCTGAACCTTGATAAATAACCGTCATGATTGGTAAGACATTCGCGGGAATATAGAGAAATAAAGCAGCCAATAAAAAAGCTGTGGTTTTGACAAAACTATTAGGAATGCGGGAATGCAACACAGAATAACAACAAGGGCAATGCAAGTGCGTATTCTCATCAATATTATCGGGAATACGCGATAACGTATGGCAAAAATGGCAAGCAATTAAGCCAGCCTCACGAGCCGTTATTTCTTGTATTTCTTTGTTCATATCATACAAGCTCGTAATCGTCTCCAAACATCTTCAGGGTCTAAAGACAAACTCATTAATGTCATGACTATCACCAACGCTACAAAAGCATATAAAGACAAACCCGGGATAATTTCAGCCAAATCCCCCAATTTGACGACTGAAACCAAAATAGCAAGCATAAAGACTTCCAACATTCCCCAAGCATCGGTACTCATTAAAAAGCGGAATAATGGAGCAGTAAAACGTGTACTCACTCGGTCAAACTTAACCGACAGTAACACAACGACCATCCCCGTCAAACTTAGCAATGGAAAAAGAATCGTCGTTAAAAAAACAATAAAAGCCAATACTGGGCGACCTTCAACAAATAAACTAACACTTGCTGAAAAAAGCGTACTCTCTTGATAAGCCCCCAACGCCTTAAGTGACAATAAAGGAAAAGCATTCGCCAAAACAAATAAAACAATACCCGTAATCGCAAAAGCCAAGCTACGATTTAACGAATCCGTTTTTAAGCTAAATAAAGTACGATTGCAGCGTATGCAGTACGCTGCCTGTCCATCCCCAAGTTCGGGGATTTCTTGCAACAAATCACAATCGGGGCAAGCCCTTAGGTTAGGCGGTAAAGTATTTTGCATTGATACTGAGGTCTATAAGTTAGTTGTTAAGGAAACTTTGATTAAGTTACGAGTATCTTAAAAAGATGCGATGTAATACTGTTAGCTTGCATGTAGTTTGGCAAAATATGGGGAACACACATTGGATCATAATCTTATCTACCAATATAAACCAATGAATTTTTGGGTAATTTATCAAAAAGTTCAATAATATCCTTATTATACATACGAATAGAACCATGTGATACTTTCTGACCAATTAAGCCTTCTTCATCAGTCCCTTGAATAGCAATATTGCGCTGAAATGAATCAATGTCCCCTCCCTGATTTTTATTTGGCTCTAATCCTGCTAAACGTATAATACGGCTGGTAATATGGTTATCTTCAAGATTGAGTGATTGTTTATGTATTTCTGCAATTTCATCTGTTGCTTTATTATTGATAAAAATAGTACCTAACGGAAGACCTTTACCAATTTTCTGTTTTACAATATGGACACCTAAAGGGGTTTGATTTGTCCCCGTCCCTTCCCCTTCACTTGAAGATGAAATAGAAAAAATACGTTTTAAGCGTTTCTTCTGATAGAGATATAATTCATGCTCACTGATATCAATCAAAACAATAACAGATGTTTTTGCAAATTTTGGATATTTCTTTATAAGTTTATCAATAATTTCACGATGATTTCCTGACATGGTATCTTCAAGTAGTGCCTGTTTTTTTTCTGAGTTTAATTTTTCTGTCGCTGTTCCCATGTATGTTTTAATGTAACGAGAACGGGACATGGCTTTTTTACTTTTATAATCTGAGCCAATAATGACCCAATCACCCTCTTTTTTATACAGATGAATATGACCACTAAAATAATGTGCCTTATCACTAATATATTTTATATTCAAATAAAGAATAGCCTCATCTTCTGACTCTTTTACAATCGTTAATTTACGAATATTCACTTTTTTTAAGGCTCGACATTGCTCCTTCGTATAATTAGTACGAATTTTTATCGCTGTATCACACATACCATCTGTTGTTGCTGCAGTATAAAATAATTTGACTGCTTCAATCGCTGTTTCATCACTTGCATAATTTGGCAAACAAATTCCCCCACTTAGTAGTAAAAACACGGTTATTTTTTTACCTATCATTACTTTGTCCTTATTTATATTTCACTCCATTACATTATCTTTTGAACTATAGACAAATGGTGCAAAAACTTTGTAGTTTATTTGTAAAAAAATGGTTAATAATTTTTAGACAAGTTCTTAATTACAATAAGGTAAATTAAGTAAAACTATTTTACTGGTATAATCTTCTCTATTTACGGGTCACTAAACATTGAAAATCATGAACAATCAAACCAATATTCAATTCACAGATACTGAAACATCTCGTAAACAGTTAACTACAGAACTTGAGCAAAAACAAAGTCAACTAGCTCAAATGACACCAACCACACCTCCATTAGAACGTGCAGATATTCAATATGAAATATCCAGCATTATGAATGAATTAAAACAGCCAGGTATGCAAGAAGCTGCATGGGGAATGACTAAAGAATCATTCCAAATATACTTAGAAGCTGAATACTGGGAAGATGCTGTACGCTGCTGTGATCTACTCTATCAAACAGAACAACCTGCATCTATCGCTGCTTTAGGCAACGGGCTTTGGTTAGCTGTCACTTACCCTATCGATCCGGCTTTATCTATCCTAATGTTAAACAATTTAATCGATGATACGCCAGACAATTCCGATGGAGCGGCAGTTGCAGCTGCCACTGCTCATTATTTAGCTGATATTCGTTTAGAAGGAGAGGAGCGTGATAGTACCATGTTCCTCACATTAAATATGCTAAGTAAAGTTGCAGAGCGGCACAGCCAAGTGGATAGCCAAGAAAAATTTAATATATGGATGCAACGCTTAGAGCTAAATGACCCGAACGTTTTTCTAAAACGCTTAGGCATGGTGATTGATGCCATCGTTGGTGAAAATTGGTGGTATGACCGAGATAAATTACGAGCAAAATTGCCAGTAAACTAAAAGAATCTCCTTAAACATGACTTCTTATATTAATAGTAACGACTTAGCATGATTGATGTGGAAGGCAGCAAGTAATTGATTATTCTGAATAGTTACTATTAATAACGCTCAACTTAGTATAATTGCATTATGCAATGCACCCAGTAAATAATCAATGTCTCTCTCTGCGTGGTTTACGGATAATGTAATGCGTAAGCGAGCGGTGTTTTTGGGTACTGTTGGTGGGCGGATGGCGGTGATTAAAATGCCTTGTTTTTGCAAGGCTTCGCTGGCTTGTAGGGCTTTGTGATTTTCACCTAAAATAATGGGCTGAATGGCGGTATAAGATGGCACTAATTGTAAGCCTAATTGCTTAGCTCCTTGGCGGAATTGCTGGATTAAGGCTTGTAATTTTTCACGTCGCCATGTTTCTTGTTGGATTATTTTTAGGCTGACCGATGTTGCTGCTGCGATGGCTGATGGCATGGCGGTGGTGAAAATCCATGTTCTTGCGGTTTGTTTTAAATAGTCAATTAAATCATCGGAGCCTGCAATAAATGCTCCCGCTGTGCCAATCGCTTTTCCTAATGTTGCCATTAAAATTGGCACATCATCTTGGCTTAGTGCTTGTTCTTCTAATAAACCTGCACCTTGTTTCCCTAATACACCGATACCATGAGCATCATCGAGCATTAGCCACGCTTGGTAGTCTTTGGCTAATTTTGCCAAACCATGTACATCGACAGTATCGCCGTCCATACTAAATACTGCATCACAAGCAATCATTTTATCGCCTGTTTTTTGTTGGCTGAGTGAGGTTTTTAATCTTGCTAAATCATTGTGTGGGTAGCGGTGTAGTTTGGCTTGCGATAATAAACCCGCATCCACTAATGAAGCATGGTTTAAACGATCCGCATAAATAGTATCCCCTCGCTGCATAATTGCATTGATGACTCCAAGGTTTGCCATATAGCCTGTGGAAAATAACAAAGCTTTTTGTCTGCCCGTAAATGCAGCTAATTCTTCTTCTAATTTTTCATGATAAATAGAATGCCCATTAATTAAATGAGCGGCACCACTGCCTACGCCCATGGTATTAGCCGTATCCACAAAGGCTTTAACAATATCAGGGTGATTCGCTAAGCCTAGATAATCATTGCTGCAAAAGCTTAGATAAGACTTGCCGTCAATCTGCATACGTGGCTGTTGAGGCGATTCAGCAATACGAGTACTACGGTATAGGTGTTGTTGGCATTGTTTATTAAGAAATTTAGGAATATCGCTGGGTTTCATATTTTAATTAAACACACAAAAAAGCCCAATGTTTTTACTATCGGGCTTTTTTTAAGAAACCTGGATTAAACAGCTTTATTTAATCTTGGCTTCTTTAAATTCAACATGCTTACGTACAACAGGGTCGTATTTTTTCATGACCAGCTTTTCAGGGTTAGCACGTTTGTTTTTGGTTGTGGTATAAAAATAACCTGTGTCAGCGGTTGATACCATCTTGATTTTTTCACGCATTTTTCTACCCCTTAGACTTTTTCACCGCGAGCACGTATATCAGCAAGTACGGCATCAATGCCTTTCTTGTCAATAATACGCATACCTTTTGAAGAAACACGCAGCTTTACCCAACGGTTTTCACTTTCAGCCCAGAAACGGTGAGAATGAAGGTTTGGTAAAAAACGACGTTTTGTTTTGTTATGTGCGTGCGATACGTTGTTACCCGTGACCGGACGCTTACCTGTTACTTGGCATACACGAGCCATTGTACATCTCCGCAAAAAAATTAATTGTTTCAATCCAGAGTGCAATGGCATTCTGAATCTCGAAAATTCAAAGACGCGTAAAACTAGCAGATGATTTGCTTTTACGCAAGGGTATTTTATCCCAAAAATCGTTGATAAGCAGGGTTATCCGTTTCATCCCAATATTCATAGCCGAGATTTTTAAGAAATGTACGAAATTCTTCGCATTCATCTGCGGGGACTTGAATACCGGCTAAAACCCGCCCAAAGTCTGAGCCGTGATTGCGATAATGAAACAAGCTGATATTCCAGCGATTGCCGATGCGAGTTAGGAAATGTAGCAATGCACCTGGGCTTTCGGGAAAGCGGAAGCGATATAATTGCTCATTTTCGACACCTTGAGCATGTCCTCCGACCATAAAACGCAGATGCACTTTGGCGAGTTCATTATCGCTTAAATCGGTTACAGCATAGTGTTTATTCCGCAGTTCTTGTAGTAGCTCATCTCGCTCTTGCATAGCGTTATTTAATTTTACGCCTGCAAAAACTTGGGCATCTTTTTTATCGGCATAGCGATAATTAAATTCAGTGATTTGACGGTTGCCAATGGCATGACAAAATTCCCTAAAGCTCCCCGGTCTTTCTGGAATCGTAACAGCGAGTAATGCTTCTCGCTTTTCACCTAATTCAGCACGTTCCGCCACATGGCGTAGGCGATCAAAATTAATATTAGCACCGCTGGTTATGGCAATTAATTGTTTGTTTTCTAGCTGCTGGTCTTCGATATATTTTTTCAAGCCTGCGATGGCTAAAGCCCCAGCAGGTTCAAGTATGGTGCGAGTGTCTTCAAACATATCTTTAATTGCCGCACAGGTTTCGTCGGTGCTGACTAAAATTACATCATCCAAAACCTTTTTGGCAATCTCAAAGGTTTGCTGCCCGACTTGTTTTACCGCTGCACCATCGGCAAATGTACCAATGCGGTCAAGCGTAACACGTTTATTTTGTTTAAAGGCTTGATACATGCTAGGAGCTTGGTCATGTTCAACGCCAATAATCCGCGTATCGGGGTATAGGTGCTTGATATAAGTACCAATCCCAGAGGCTAAGCCGCCACCGCCGACAGCAATAAAAATGGCATCAATCGGGTCTTGATGTTGTTTTAGTAGCTCCATTGCAATTGTGCCTTGCCCTGCAATAACATCAAGATCATCAAAGGGGTGAATAAAGGTGTAGCCTTTGGTTTCTGATAATTCTAGGGCATGAGCATAAGCATCATCAAAGGAGGTTCCATAGATAATGGGTTCCCCCCCAAAGGATTTTACCGCCTCGATTTTAATATCAGGTGTGATTTCTGGCATAACAATACGGGTTTTTACGCCTAATTTTTTACCTGATAGGGCAATACCTTGAGCATGATTGCCTGCTGATGCTGCAATTACTCCGTTTTGTTTTTCTTGCTCGGATAGGTGGAACATTTTATTAAAAGCTCCACGCAGCTTAAATGAAAAGACGGGTTGTAAATCTTCTCGCTTAAAGTAAATTGTATTGGCAAAACGTCGAGATAAAGCGGGAGCGGGGTCGAGTGCGGTTTCTTTGGCAACATCATACACTCGGGCTTTTAAAATACGTTCAAATAGAGAGTCTGGCATAACAGTAGCTTTGGTTAATCTACAAAGCTAAACAGTATAACCTTTTTTAAAGAAGGGAGTAATAAAGAGTGAGCCATCCTTGGCTCCTGACCGAAGCCAGTACACGTCCTTGTGCTTAAGTAGGAAAGCATAATTAATTTAACAATTTACTGGTCTATTTTCCGCTATTCAAGCCATTCTCTCAGTCGCGTAGCTCGACTATGCTTCTTCGACAATAACTTGAATATCAAAAAATATCCTGTGCAAATTTTGTTAAATTAATTATGCCCTCCTACTTATATCCTTGGGCAGCAAGTATGGCAAATGGTTGAAATTTTGCTTTTGAAAACTGCATTAATGGATGATTTTCTAGGATAGTCCGTTAATTTATTGCTCGATACTCGCATGAAGCTTTTTTCTTTGATTATGAGGGTGTATCCTTCCACGATTAGTTTAATTGGTAGGAGAAAACAGCAATGTCTATGGCTGATCGAGATGGTCTGATTTGGTTTGATGGTAAAATGGTTAATTGGCGAGATGCTAATGTCCATGTATTAACGCATACACTACATTATGGTATGGGTGTGTTTGAAGGTGTGCGTGCCTATCAAACGGATCAGGGAGCAGCTATTTTCCGCCTGCAAGAGCATACCAACCGTTTGTTTGATTCTGCCAAAAT
>JALWYT010000340.1 GCA_026992705.1 Thiotrichaceae bacterium | reverse complement strand
CAAACAAACCCTGCCCTATGCCTTAGTTTCTGGCGGGGTTTCCAATGTTTCCTTCTCTTTTCGTGGCAATAATCCCGTGCGTGAAGCCATCCATGCGGTATTCCTCTACCATGCTATCAAAGCAGGAATGGATATGGGCATCGTCAATGCAGGGCAATTAGCGGTTTATGATGACATTCCTGAACGCCTCCGTAATGCGGTTGAAGATGTCATTCTCAATCGCAGCGACAAAGCCACTGAAGTATTGGTCGATATGGCAGGCGATTATTTAGGCGATGGCTCAGTCAAAGAAAACACGCAAGACCTTGCATGGCGAGAATGGCCAATTGAAAAGCGTATCGAACATTCATTGGTCAAAGGTATTGATACCTTTATCGAAGAAGATACCGAAGAAGCCTACCAAAAACTCGGTCGCCCTATTCTGGTAATCGAAGGACCTTTAATGGATGGCATGAATGTTGTCGGTGATTTATTCGGCAGCGGTAAAATGTTTTTGCCTCAAGTTGTTAAATCCGCTCGTGTGATGAAAAAATCAGTTGCCTATTTAGAGCCGTATTTAGAAGCCGAAAAACAAGGCTGCGACGTTGAAGCACACGGTAAAATTCTCATGGCAACGGTGAAAGGCGATGTTCACGATATTGGTAAAAATATTGTTGGCGTCGTCCTGCAATGCAATAGCTATGAAGTCATCGACATGGGCGTGATGGTTCCCACAGCGGATATTCTGCAAAAAGCCAAAGAAGAAAACGTTGATATTATCGGCTTGTCAGGGCTAATTACTCCCTCGCTGGATGAAATGGTCGGGGTTGCCAAAGAGATGGAACGCCAAGGCTTTGATATTCCGCTATTAATTGGCGGAGCAACCACTTCCCGCGTCCATACAGCGGTCAAAATTGCCCCACAATATCACGGAGCAGCAATCTATGTAGCCGATGCCTCACGAGCCGTTGGTGTTGCCAGTAATCTGTTATCAGACGATTTAAAAGATGACTATGTGCAAAGCATTAAAGACGAATACGCTAAACTACGGGATAAGCGAGCCTCCAATCAGCGAGTAAAAAAGACCGCCAGTCTGCAAGAAGCCCGTGATAATGCCGTAAAAATTGACTGGGATAATTTCCAAGCCTGCGAGCCTGCCGCTTACCAGAAACTCCCTGATCATTGCCACGCAGAATACAAACATGGTGGTGTTATTTTGCAGTTTGATGATTATCCATTGGATGATTTAGTCGAACGTATTGACTGGACACCTTTCTTTAGAAGCTGGGAATTAGCAGGCAAATATCCCGCTATATTAAGCGATGAAGTCGTCGGCGAAGAGGCAAGCAAACTCTTTAATGATGCTAAGGCGATGCTGCAAAAAATTGTTGCTGAGAAATGGCTAACTGCCAAAGCCGTCATCGGTTTCTTCCCTGCCAATCAAGTCGGCTATGACGATATTGAGCTTTACAGCGACAATCAGCGTAATACGGTACACATGACGCTACACCATTTGCGTCAACAAATGGCAAGAAATAATCAACAAGCCAATTACTGCCTCAGCGATTTTATTGCCCCAAAATCAACAGGCAAAGCCGATTGGCTAGGAGCATTCGCCAGCACCGCAGGCATTGGCATAGAAGAACGATTAGCCAACTACAAAGCAGACCACGACGACTACAATATGATACTGCTAGAAGCCCTAGCGGATCGCCTAGCCGAAGCCTTTGCTGAACGCTTGCATGAGAAAGTCCGAATCGAATACTGGGCGTATGTTGACAATGAACAACTTAGCAATGAAGAGATCATCAAAGAAAAATACCAAGGCATCCGCCCTGCCCCCGGCTACCCCGCCTGCCCTGACCACACCGAAAAGGGCTTACTCTGGGAGCTACTAGAACCTGATACTCGCATCGGCTTAAAACTCACCGAATCCTACGCCATGTGGCCAGCCGCTGCCGTATCTGGCTGGTACTTCAGCCACCCACAAAGCCGCTACTTCGGCACAGGAAAAATACAAAAAGATCAAGTCGAAGACTATGCTAAACGCAAAGGCTGGGACTTAGCAACCGCAGAAAAATGGCTAATGCCTGTTTTAGGGTATGAGTAATAAAATGTTCTCTGTATGTGTAAAGGAATATCTAGGGTTATTTGTTAAAGTTTTCTATTATTTGGATAATGATCTGTTTTTTTAACAGTTTTAGAGAGTAAACCATGAAAAAATTCACCCCTAAAATGGTACTTATTGATGTTGATGGAACCTTAGTTGATAGTGTACCAGACTTAGCGTATTGCGTAGATGAAATGCTTAAGCAGCTTGGTATGCCAACTCGTGGAGAGGCGGCGGTGCGTGAATGGGTAGGGAATGGTGTGGTGCGTTTGACGGAGCGAGCCTTGGTTAATGACTTAAACGGCTACCCTGATCAAGCATTATTTGATAAAGCGATGCCAATTTTCAATGAACTTTATGCTGAAAATACTTCAAAACGCAGTAAGCTTTATGATGGCGTGTTAGATGGCATGGAATTTTTGAAGAGTTTGGATCTTAAAATTGGCTGTGTTACCAATAAAGCGGCTCAATTCACAATTCCTTTACTTAAAGATTTAGGTTTGCATGATGAATTTGAAGTCATTATTTGTGGCGATACGTTAGAAAAGAAAAAACCTGATCCTGCACCTTTACTGTATGCGTCCAAGCAATTAGGCGTAAAACCTGAAGATTCATTAATGCTAGGTGATTCCAAGTCAGACGTAAAAGCAGCCCGTGCAGCAGATTTTGCTATTATTTGTGTGTCGTATGGTTATAATCACGGGGAAGATATTCGACATTATGAGCCTGATGCAGTCATTGACTCGATGGCAGAATTAGTTAATTTAATTGAGACCGTTTAATGAGACATAATCTATTCAAAATGACATGGCGATGGTGTGGCTAAGTTACTTACTAGCTTCATTAAATAGCTATATCCAATAAATATTTCTGGATAAAATCTCACAATGCCAACTGAATAGATTATTACGATGAATAAAACAACATTTGAATCTTACCTTGCTCAAAGTTACAACCGAATTCCTCTGGTTCGGGAAATTTTTGCTGATTTAGATACACCGCTTAGTACCTATCTTAAACTTGCCAATGCACCATATTCTTACCTATTTGAGTCCGTCCAAGGGGGTGAGAAATGGGGGCGATATTCGATTATTGGTTTGCCTGCTAGAACCGTTATAAAAATCATTAAAAACACGGTGCAAGTCTTTGAAAACTATCAATCAGTTTCTGAAGAAATTGTGGATGATCCGCTTGCGTGGATTGAAACTTATCAACAGCAATTTCATGTTCCTGATATTGACGGCTTATCCGCTCGCTTCTCAGGTGGGCTAGTTGGCTATTTCGGTTATGACACCATTCGCTATATCGAAAAAAAGCTTGTCAACAGTGAAAGCCCTGATGAGCTCAATACGCCTGATATTTTACTCATGCTATCCGATGAAATTGTCGTGTTTGATAACCTCAGCGGCAAGCTACAGCTCATCGTACATGCTGGCGAAGGGCAATATGAGCAAGCCACGCAACGTCTAAATACCTTAGAAAAGCGTCTACGAGAGCCGCTAAGCTTATATCAAGCTGCTAAAGTCTCCAGTCAATTGGATGAAAGCGATTTTGACTCTAGCTTCGGTGAAGACAGCTTCAAAGATGCCGTGCGTAAAGCCAAAGCCTATATTGAGGCGGGTGATATTATGCAGGTTGTTTTATCGCAACGCCTGAGTATCCCTTTTAAAGCCCCTTCTTTAGACCTATACCGAGCCTTGCGTAGCTTGAATCCATCGCCTTATATGTATTATATGAATTTGGATGATTTTCAAATTGTAGGCTCCTCGCCTGAAATATTAGTGCGATTAGAAGACAATGAAATCACCGTTCGCCCCATTGCAGGGACTCGCAAACGTGGCAATACTGAACAGCGTGATAAAGAGCTTGAGCAAGAGCTACTTAGCGACCCTAAAGAGCTTGCTGAACACCTAATGCTAATTGACTTAGGGCGAAACGATGCAGGGCGAGTTAGCCAAATTGGTAGCGTAACATTGACCGATAACATGTTTATTGAGCGTTATTCGCATGTTATGCACATTGTCTCAAATGTTACGGGGCAATTACTCGATGGCATGACGGCAATGGACGTATTGCGAGCGACTTTCCCCGCAGGGACGGTCAGCGGTGCACCTAAAATCCGAGCAATGGAAATTATTGACGAATTAGAGCCAATTAAACGTGGTATTTACTCAGGGGCTATCGGTTATCTCGGCTGGAATGGCAATATGGATACCGCCATCGCCATTCGCACGGCGGTTATCAAAAATAATACACTCCATATACAAGCAGGTGCAGGCATTGTCTATGACTCTATTCCTGAGCTTGAATGGAAAGAAACCATGAATAAAGCTCGTGCCATGTTTAAAGCCGTTAGCCAAGCGGCAAAAGGGATTGATGGGAGTCACAAATGAAAGTATTAATGATTGATAACTACGACAGCTTTACTTATAACCTTGTCCAGTATCTAGGCGAATTAAAGGCTGAGGTCAGTGTTGTTCGTAATGATGAAATCCCCGTCGAAGCCATCGATGACATTGCACCTGATCGCATTATGTTATCTCCTGGTCCCTGCACACCTAACGAAGCAGGCATCTCGCTTGCTGTCCTAGAGCGTTATGCAGGAAAGCTACCCATTATGGGCGTATGCCTTGGGCATCAATCTATTGGGCAAGCCTTCGGTGGCAAAATCATCCGAGCCAAAGAAATTATGCACGGCAAAACCTCAATGATTCATCACAATAATGTGGGCTTATTTAAAGGTTTAGGCAATCCTTACGAAGCCACTCGCTACCACTCGCTAGTCATTGAAAAGGAAAGTTTGCCCGATTGTTTGGAAATTACCGCATGGACAGAAACCGAAGATGGGGAAATGGATGAAATCATGGGAGTCCGCCATAAAACCTTAGCCGTAGAAGGCGTGCAATTCCACCCTGAATCCATCCTCACGCAACACGGTCATGCCATGCTACAAAACTTTTTGGGCATGAAAGTATGAATAGCCAAATCGCACCTTTTCGTCGCCGCCTATTAGGAATGATTTACGACACCATTCTAGCAGGCGGCACTGTCGTTTTTGTTGCCATAATTACTTTATTTATTCTACAAGTAAACGGCATGGGTGAAGTCCAACCTGATAGCCCGCTTAGCCATTTGCTCTTTGCTTATTATCTATTGGTTTTATTTATCTATTTTGCATGGTTCTGGACACACGGTGGGCAAACCCCGGGCATGAAAATTTGGAAGCTAAGAGTCGAAACCATGCAAGGGCGACCCATTAATATACTAGAAGCCATTGCTCGCTTCGGTTTTGCTCTATTGCTCCCTGTAATTAGCCAACTCTGGAGTCTAATTGATAAAGACAAGCTCGCACTGCATGATAGGTTGTCAGCGACACGTTTGATCTGGATACAATGATTGTAAGCTGTTGACCCGATCATAATAACGTCCTCGATAGAGTAAGCGTTTGTATTCTATCCGATCATCATCTTCAAAATCAGTGCGTCGATGCAGTACGTTGTTGCAGATCAAACCTTCACCTGCTTGTAGCGTGTAGCGTAGAATATAGGGAGAATCTTCCCTTTCCCATAGTTGACGTATAAAGTTGACAGCAGCTTGGGTATCCTTGTCTTTTGCCCATTCGATATTTTTTAAGCGAGCAGAGTATCGCATGTGTAAATTACCTGCTTGGTCAAATGAAAAGACAGGTCCCGTACGAGCTGGACGGACTTCTTTCCCCCTTAAAATGTTCGGTGGAATGGTCATCGCATGCTCTTGCTGTAATGCAGCAATATAATTAGGGTTCTCATCACGTAATAAAATATAAAGAATTTCATGATCAAGCAATAAACTCTCCCCCCCATTTTTTGCAGGTCTTGAACAATGTAATAGCATTCCTCGAATTTGTTCATTAGGCTTATTATAATAGCCATCCGTATGCCAACTTAGCCGTTTATTTGTATAGGGGATATAATCATGTTGCCCTTTGTGTTCGGTAACACACAACGAAGTTAAGTAATCATTATCAGCACAGAGATTATTGTCTAAGTTTAATAAGCCCACCTGCTTACCTAATACATGTACCCATTTTTT
Source organism: Thiotrichaceae bacterium (assembly GCA_026992705.1). Lineage (GTDB taxonomy): Bacteria > Pseudomonadota > Gammaproteobacteria > Thiotrichales > Thiotrichaceae > S015-18. The sequence continues at coordinate 4,067 of JALWYT010000340.1, read as the reverse complement.
CTCATTACGAGGCTTTCTAATAAAACGGTAAAAAGCTATATTGATTTGTTGGCAAGATTGTGTTATTCGTTGCAGACTTTTGGCATCTATACTTTTTGCATTCGCAATTTCAATAAAGTGCTGTTGTAAATTAATTGGATAACTTGCAAGCTTTTGCTCTCGCCATGCTTGGTAGGCATCATTATTGTTTAAGTTAAAGTGTGGCTTCATAAGGTATATAAGTATTGCTAAATAGATAGGGAATATAAGCAAGAAATTATATATCCTGTACCACCCCCTTGCATATATGCGAGGGTGTTTTTTTGACTTAGGGCATAAAAAGCAACAAACAGAACATCAAACATAAGGTTTTGTTTACTCTAAGACTTGTATTAAAGCTTAATTAAGCAAGCCTTTTCCTGTTTAATATTAAAGCAGGCAAAATAAACGAGGACTAACAGAATGGGGCATATTGGTTTGCCAGCAAAGCAAGGGTTGTACGACCCAAACAATGAACACGATTCTTGTGGCGTTGGATTCATATGTAATTTTAAGAACAAAAAATCACACACCATTATTGAACAAGGATTAGAAATATTACGCAATCTTCACCATCGCGGTGCAGTGGGTGCTGACCCAAGAGCAGGGGATGGGGCTGGCATCTTAATTCAGATGCCTCATAAGTTTTTATCGGCTGTAACTGAATTTGATTTGCCCAATGAGGGTGAATATGCTGTCGCAGCTTTGTTTATGCCTCGTGATGAGAATGCTCGTCAATTCTGTAAAGCTGAAATTGAAAAATATATTGCCGCTGAAAACCAAATACTTTTAGGTTGGCGTGATGTTCCTGTTGAGCCTTCAGGCTTGGGCTACTCCGTTAAACCCACTGAGCCCGTTATACAGCAAGTCTTTATTGGGCGTGGCGATAATTGTGCGGATCAAGACGCTTTTGAGCGTAAATTATTTGTTATTCGCAAGCAATTTGAAAACAGCATTGCAAGCTCAGGTAAAGAAGAAGCAAAAAGTTTTTATGTTAGCTCAATGTCATCTCGCCTGTTGTTATATAAAGGCATGTTATTGTCTGATCAGGTGAGCGAATATTATCAAGATTTAAAGGACGAGCGTTTAGAGTCTGCACTTGCCTTAGTTCATCAACGCTTTGCTACAAATACTTTCCCTACATGGGATTTAGCTCAACCCTTCCGTATGGTCGCTCATAATGGTGAAATCAACACCGTACGCGGCAATATCAATTGGATGGAAGCCAGACGGCATTCAATGAAATCAGAGCTATTTGGTGATGATATTAATAAAATCTGGCCAATTATCCGTGAAGGGCAATCAGACACAGCAAGCTTTGACAATGCCTTTGAATTATTAACGCTAGGTGGCTATTCCATGGCTCATGCCATGATGATGCTTGTGCCAGAGGCTTGGTCTGGCAATAAACAAATGGATGAACAGCGTCGTGCATTCTATGAGTATCACGCAGGGCTAATGGAGCCTTGGGATGGTCCTGCTGCCCTTGCTTTCACAGATGGCCGACAAATTGGTGCAACGCTTGATCGTAACGGTCTTCGCCCAGCTCGTTATTTAGTCACAGAAGATACCGTATTGATGGCATCAGAAATGGGTGTACTACCTATTCCTGAAAATACCATTATTAAAAAATGGCGTTTGCAACCGGGTAAAATGCTATTAATTGACTTAGAAGAAGGGCGTATTATTGATGATTCTGAAGTCAAACAAAGCTTAATAGAAAAACATCCGTATCAAGATTGGCTGGATACGACCCAAATTCATTTAGACAAACTGCCTGAAAGTGTTGCTCCAATGCCAGCATCGTCAGATGTATTGTTAAACCGACAACAAGCATTTGGCTTTACTCAAGAAGATATTAAATTCCTGATGACACCGATGGCACTAACGGGCATGGAAGGCACAGGTTCAATGGGTACAGATATTCCTCCTGCTGTACTCTCATTAAAAGCCAAACCACTGGCAAATTATTTCAAACAACGCTTTGCTCAAGTTACTAATCCGCCAATTGATCCTATTCGTGAAGAAATTGTTATGTCATTGGCAACTCAGCTTGGGCCCCGTCCTAATTTATTAGGTCTGGATGGTAATGACAAACAGCAGCGTTTAGACATCAGTACGCCGATTTTAAGCAATAAAGATTTGCAGCGTATTCGTGCGGTTGAAGGCTCAACGCATGGGGCATTCAAAACGAAAACCATCTCTATTTGCTACCCTGCGGAACAAGGTGCTGCGGGGATGGAAGAAGCACTGAATGATATTTGCGTGCAAGCAAAGCAAGCGGTTGAAGCAGGTTACAATATTATTATCTTATCTGACAGAGCGATGGATGCTAAGCATTTAGCTATCCCTGCTTTATTGGTAACTTCAGCCGTACATTTATCGTTGACTCATGCAGGTTTACGCACGGAAACAGGTTTAGTGGTTGAAACGGGAGCTGCCCGTGAGGTGCATCATTTTGCGACATTAGCAGGTTATGGTGCTGAGGCAATCAACCCTTATTTAGCCTTTGAAACACTTTCTGCTGCCCACCAAGACATCAGTGATGAATTAACAGAAGATGAGCTACACAAGCACTACATCAAAGCGGTTGGCAAAGGCTTATATAAAGTCATGTCAAAAATGGGGATTTCCACTTATCAATCGTATTGTGGTGCACAGATTTTTGATATTGTCGGACTTAATTCTGAATTTGTTGATCGATATTTCACAGGCACGGCAACAACCATCGAAGGTATTGGCCTAAAAGAAGTCGCTGAAGAAGCCGTTGCATGGCATCGCAATGCCTATGGTGATAATCCAATCTATGCGAAACAATTGGATGTCGGTGGTGATTATGCTTATCGCGTGCGTGGTGAAAGCCATGTTTGGACATCAGAGACTATCTCAAAACTGCAACACGCAACCCGTAGCAATAATCCACAAACCTATAAAGAATTTGCTGATTTAGTGAATAAGCAAGCCGAGGATTTAAAAACCTTCCGTGGCTTATTTGAACTGCAATATGCTGACACGCCCATTCCACTCGATGAGGTTGAACCGGCTAAAGAAATCGTTAAACGCTTTGTAACAGGGGCAATGTCCTTTGGCTCAATTTCTTATGAGGCACATTCAACGCTTGCGATTGCTATGAATCGCTTAGGCGGAAAATCCAATACCGGTGAAGGTGGCGAAGAAAAAGCTCGCTTTGAACCATTGCCTGATGGTTCGCCAAACCCTGAGCGTTCTGCCATTAAGCAAGTTGCCTCTGGTCGTTTTGGTGTGACTATCGAGTATCTTGTCAATTCTGATGAGATTCAAATCAAAATGGCACAGGGAGCGAAGCCTGGTGAGGGTGGTCAGCTACCTGGACATAAAGTCGATAAACGTATCGGAGCTGTGCGTCATTCAACCCCGGGTGTTGGCTTAATTTCACCGCCACCGCATCATGATATTTATTCAATCGAAGATTTAGCTCAGCTAATTCACGATTTGAAAAACACCAACCCACAAGCTCGAATCAGTGTAAAACTGGTATCAGAAGTTGGTGTGGGCACGGTTGCAGCAGGTGTAACAAAAGCCCATGCTGATCATATTACCATTTCAGGTTATGACGGTGGTACGGGTGCATCACCACTTACCTCTATCAAACATGCAGGCTCACCGTGGGAGATTGGTCTAGCAGAAACGCATCAAACCTTATTGCTAAATAACCTGCGTAGCCGTGTTTCAGTACAAGTTGATGGGGGAATGCGTACAGGACGAGATGTGGTTATCGGTGCTTTACTAGGTGCTGATGAATTTGGTTTTGCGACCGCTCCACTGATTGTCGAAGGTTGTTTGATGATGCGTAAATGCCATCTCAACACTTGCCCTGTTGGTATCGCGACACAAGACCCTGTATTACGCGAACGCTTTACGGGCAAGCCTGAGCATGTGGTAAATTACTTCTTTATGGTTGCCGAAGAAATTCGTGAAGAAATGGCAAAGCTGGGTTATCGCAGCTTTAATGAAATGATTGGTCAATCACAGCGTTTGTCCACTCGCAAAGCAATTCAACATTGGAAGGC
>JALWYT010000339.1 GCA_026992705.1 Thiotrichaceae bacterium | reverse complement strand
TTTGGAGAATTTGCCGACCAATAGCATTGAACGCGAAGGGATTACTCAGTGGGATTTTGGGGATTTAGATAAAAGCTATCAAATAGAAACCGCAGGCTTAACGGTGAAAAGCTGGATTGGTTTAAAAGACTGCGGGGATAGTGTCGCCATCAAGCTATTTGATAGCGAAGAAAAAGCTCAACGTAATCATCATAAAGGCTTGCTGCGATTGTTTTTGCTGCATAGTCGTGGAGAAATGCGGCAATTAAAAAAGCAATTAAGCGATTTGCAAACCTTATGCTTGTATTACACCTCAATCGGGCAGTGCAATGAGCTCAGCCAAAGCATATTAGACAATGCCGTGCGACTGACATTTTTAGCGGATAATGCCGATATTCGCCAGCAACAGGAATTTAATGCTCGCTTAGAAAATACATCAGAGTTAGCAAAAACAACGCAAGAATTATGTCAATTACTGCACAGTACCTTGAAATATAGCCATGAAGTGCATAAAGCCTTAAAAGGCAATATTGCCTTTGATTTGCTAGAAGGGCTAAACGATATAAAAGACCACCTGCAACATTTGATTTATGTCGGCTTTTTAGATGAGCTAAACCTAGAGCAATTACGCCAATATCCACGCTATTTAAAAGGCATCTTGCATCGCCTAGAAAAACTCAAACAAAACCCCGCTAAAGACCGACAAAACCGCCTAGAAATTCAACCTCATTGGGAAAACTACAAAAAACACAAAGACAAAAACATCGGCGAATTCCGCTGGATGCTAGAAGAACTCCGCATCTCCCTATTTGCTCAGCATTTAGGCACAGCCTATCCTGTCTCCGCTAAGCGGCTCAAAAAGGCATGGCGGGGGTTGCAGATTTACTAGCACTTTATCCTAAGTTGATGAAGTACTTTTATTTTTAATTGACAAATCTATTTTAATCAATTGATCTAATTCTTCCTGAGAAAAACCCGCTTGCAGTCTTGCTTCAGTATAAAATGGTCCTCGTAAACCACCGTTCATATATTTTTGTAACAACTTTTGAAACGTCTCAATGGGTTCTAAGTCTCGCCGTTTACAACAGTAACGAAACCAACGCGAGCCAATTGCTACATGTCCAATTTCATCTCGTAAAATAATTTTAAGTATTTCAACAGTTTCGCTATCCCCTACTTGTTGCAAACCTTGTATCATATTAGGCGTGACATCTAAACCCCTTGCCTCTAATACCCGCGGTACTAATGCCATACGCTCCATCACATCATGGGATGTTTTAATCGTCATTTCCCATAAGCCATTATGAGCAGGGAAGTCCCCATACCGATATCCCATTGTCTGCAAACGACCTTCTAATAAACCATAATGATAAGCTTCTTCAGATGCGACTTTAAGCCAATCATGATAATAAGCATCTGGCATATTACGAAAACGATAAACGGCATCTAATGCCAAATTAATAGCATTAAACTCAATATGAGTAATCGCATGCAATAATACTGCCCGACCTCTATCTGTATGCAAACTCCGTCGTTTTAATTGTGCAGGGCTAACCAATATTGGTCTTTTAGGTCTTCCAGCTGATTCGATAAGTTGCACTATCGTATTTGCATTATCTCTGTCTAATTTTTTGGTTTGATACTGTGCATATAAAGCAGTCACTAATTGCCGTTTTTTCTGCACATCCGTTTCAATAAGGCATTGATATGCCTGATCATATATATTCACAAACACAATCTCATATTACTCATCGTTTTTGTATTCTCGTGTTCTACCTGCATAAAAATACTCCTCATCAACCAAATCTTGCAAACAATTATATCAAAATTCCGGCTAGCTATAATTTAGCTATTGAACAATGAAGACAACTTCAATCCAATCAGCAAATCAGCAACATTAGTCCTACTCGCACCAGTGAATACAAGGTCGCCACTCTCTTCGAGGAATAAATTGGCATTTGCTTGTTGTAAGCAATAATCAGCACTCACACCGTACAACTCACCACGTTGTACAGTTCTGCCGTCTACCACAGCCCCTGCATCAATAGTATTACCATCTACACCATCACTTGCCATCGCTAAAAAACAAAAATTATTTCTGCCCGATATTTCTATCGCAGCCGCTAAAGCTAAGTGCTGATTTCGCCCACCCGAGCCTGCGTTTTGAGGCAAGCAAACTGTTGTTTCGCCGCCCCAGATCATAATATCTGTTGTCGATTTTTCCAACGCACATACCGCCCGTTGAGCCATCTTAACTGCATCGCCCTGCATATATTCATTCACAACGGTAACCGAATAACCTAACGCCTTAGCCTTTTTCTGAGCCGCTAGTTTCGCATCATTCAAACACGCCACAATATTCCATGTAAAATTAGCACTCGGTTCGATGGGTTTAGAGGGTTCAATCAACTCCACAATAAAATCTGGCAAATTATCAGGCAGTACCTCATATTGCTTTGGAAACAACAAGCCCGAGCCAATCACCGCAGGATCATCCCCCTGCACATCAGAAATCATTAAACACTGAACCCAACGCTGCCCAAGATACCGCCAAAGCCCACCGCCTTTTATCTGTGATAAATACTTACGCACCGTATTGATCGCATGAATATCGTAGCCATTGGCTAATAAATAATCTGTTGATGCTTGCAAATCATTAAGCGAAACATGCTCGGCTAACACTTCAACCAAACTCGATGCCCCGCCTGAAATCAGTAGCAAACAATGAGCCTGTTGCGGAATTTTTTTGATATATTCCACAAGCTGCTGCCCCGCTGATAAGCTTTTTTCAGAAGGAACAGGGTGGTCGCCTTCCACGCACTGAATATCAGGATGAGCTAGCATGTCATCAGAAAAATTTTCCTGTTTACTAATCAACAAGCCACTGATCAATTTATCCTGCAAAACAGCCAACGCCCCTTGCATCATTGCATCAGCCACTTTGCCAATCGCAATGACATAGCTATCTTGCAAGTCTTGCTGTTGCTGTAAATGATTTTTTACAACAACATCCCCTGCCACTGCATCAATTGCAGCCGTATAGATTTGTAATAAATGTTTACGTCTGGTTTCCATATTTATTTCAAATGTAATGGTGTATCTAAAAATTAACTTCCACCC
>JALWYT010000338.1 GCA_026992705.1 Thiotrichaceae bacterium | reverse complement strand
GAATGGGTTGATATTACAACGGATGATATTTTTAAAGGCAAAACCGTTGCCGTATTTTCATTACCCGGAGCATTTACACCAACTTGCTCATCATCGCATGTGCCACGTTACAATCAACTGGCAGATACGTTTAAAGAGCAGGGCGTTGATGAAATTGTTTGTATTTCGGTCAATGATACCTTTGTGATGAATGAATGGAAGCAAGACCAAAAAGCTGACAATATAACATTTATCCCCGACGGCAATGGTGAATTCACCGAAGCCATGGGAATGTTGGTTGATAAACGTGATCTAGGCTTCGGCAAACGCTCATGGCGTTACTCCATGTTAGTCAAAGATGGTGTAATCGAAAAAATGTTCATCGAGCCTGAAGAGCCCGGCGACCCCTATGGTGTATCCGATGCCGATACTATGCTGAACTATATTGCTCCCGATATTGAAATACCCGCCAGCGTAACCATTATGACACGCTCAGGTTGCCCTTATTGCGACAAAGCAAAGAAAATGCTGAAAGATGCAGGCTATGTGTATGAAGAACTTGTCCTAAACAAAGACTACACAGACCGCAGCCTACGGGCAATCGCAGGCAGTGATTCTGTGCCACAAATCTTTATCAATGGCGATACCATTGGCGGATCAAGTGATTTAAAAGAGTGGCTTGAATCATAAACAAATGTGAACTAATAAGTAATCAAGGAAGAGCTAATTTGAGTTAAACTTTTGAATTTAGCTGAGTTTAGCTCTTCATTGTAGATCCCTTATCTCAGGTAAGACAATATGATAAACTTACTAACTTATCCCCATATACTTATTTTGAATGGCAATCACGCTATTGAGTGCATCTTGTAATAAGTCAGTTTGTGTAATCTTTTCTGATAGCTGCATTGCAGTCGTAAAATCTAGTGCTTTAGCATATTGTTTGACAATACTATTGTAGGCTTTTGATTGTAGTTCTGGACTAAGTTTATTTGCTGATACTTCAGCTAGCTTTAATAGTGATTTTGCCTGATTAATATTAGCAGAAATACGTTGATCACGGCTGAGGAGACATAGTAACTCTGTTTTTAGCTTGGTTGATTGAATTTTATGTAATTTTTCAATCGCAATAATCAAGTTTAAACTTGATGCTTTCTTTTCACCCGATAAGCTATAAGCGGCACTTAATAAGCTTTGAATTTTAATTTGTGTAACTAAATCTTTTTCTTGCTCAAGCCATTTAGCTAATTGGAGAATATGGCTATCAATCAATTGTGGGCTTTTATTATGTTCTATTTCTGACTGAATGACTTGATAAAGTAAGATTGATTTTTGATAAGAATCATTTACCATTTCAACAGCATCAAGTGCTTGTACAAAATCCTCATTCTCAAGCGATGTAATTAACCGAGTATTGCTTGCCAAAAATAATGGGTCTTTATCTTGAGTTAATTCATTCACACCTTTTCTTAATTGCTGGCTTGTGGTGTTATCAATTGCGACTTCATCTTCGCTATTGAGCATTTTAAGTACGGCTGAGCGGGAAGAATCACTATCAATGCCATAAGCCATAATTTCGGCCTTAACATCAGGCTCGATTGAATTAGCTGCTGCTTCCTGTGTTTGATTGTGCATTTGTAGAGCAATATTTTGTGTGGTGGTATCACTTAAACCTTCAGTATTTTCTTTGGTAACCACATTTGCCTGAATAGTGCTAGCAGCTGCTGAATTTGCCATAGTTGGCTCTGCACCTGATGAGGCAGCAGATGGAGCATTTATCACAATATTTCCGCCGCTTGGTGATATGCTTAATAAGGCTTGTTTTTTTGATTTGGAATTTACTAAGGTTTGGTCATCATTCGCTACGATTTGCTCAGCAGGAAACAGTTGATCATAGTAAATATATAAGACTACCGTTGAACAGATAGCAAGAAAAGCAATGATCAAAGCAATCGAGGTTGCTTGCTTTTTGCGTATACCTAATTTTTCTCGGGCTTCTTCACGCAATCGTTCTTCTTCTAAAGCAGCGGAACTTTTTTGTAGTTGATCGACTTTCATTTGCTGTAGTGCTTCATGATAACGACGCTCTGATTCAAAAATTGCTTTACGCTTCTGTACTTGAGCATATTTTTTAGCAATAACACCGCATTTCTCACAAATATCATCGCCATTAGGATCTACTTTTTGTGCATGTCCGCAGGCAGGACAACAAAATTCATTGACTTCTTCTATCTCCTCTAAGGTAATTTCAGTACGTAACTCAGAACTTAGTCCCTGTTTAGCTAGATATGTTTGTAGTTGCTTGGCTTTTGTTTCTGGAATGCCTTGAATAATCGTAAAATCTGCACCATTTAAACTAGCAATTTCATTGAGTGCAAATTCAATTTGCTGTGGATTTTTCCTTAATACTTTGCCCAGTTTAGTACTCAGCAAAGTTAACTCTGCGTGTGGTTCAACAGAAGTAATAGTGACATCGTATTTTTTTTCTGACATGACGTAGTATTTTATTATTATTAATTAAGGTTTTAGTATGACTGCGTTGTCAAGCCAACGCTTTCTTTATTGTGTTATTTAAGTTCGTAGGTCAGGTTAGGTTAGTGAAACGTAACTCGACCTACGCTTAATCTATTTTATCCGATATTCAGCCGAGCGAGCATGGGCGGTTAAGCCTTCTCCGTGTGCTAAAACTGATGCTATTTTACCCAATTCTGATGCACCTTGTGCGGAACAGCCGATAAGCGAGCTGCGTTTTTGAAAGTCATAAACACCAAGCGGTGATGAGAAGCGTGCTGTTCGGGATGTAGGCAAGACGTGGTTTGGTCCTGCACAATAATCACCTAAGGCTTCTGCGGTGTAACGCCCCATAAAGATAGCTCCAGCGTGGCGGATGCTTTTTGCAAGCTCTTGTGCATTTTCAACTGATAATTCTAAATGCTCAGGAGCAATATAATTGGCAACTTCGATTGCTTCATCCATATTCGCAACTTGAATAATCGCACCTCTACCCTGTAGCGATGTATTGATAATTTCCGCTCGTGGCATTTCTTTGATTAATTTGGCAATGCTTTGCTTTACTTGTGCTAAAAAGTCAGCATCGGGTGAAACGAGGATGGCTTGGGCATCTTCATCGT
>JALWYT010000337.1 GCA_026992705.1 Thiotrichaceae bacterium | reverse complement strand
TCAATACGCTCGCTATGTACGTGATCATCTTAATCAAGGTTTAAAAGCCTATATTGAATACAGCAATGAAACATGGAATACCGGTTTTTGGGGGGCTCATTATGTGCAAGCAATGGGCTATAAAAATGGTTTAGACAAGCCTGTGTACCCCTTCCGTGATGCGGATTACAGTGCCAGAGTGCGTTATTACTCACAGCGTTCTGTGGAAATATTTAAAATATGGGAACAAATCTTTGGTGGTACGGATAGATTAGTGCGAATTGTTGGTTCGAATCAAACCTCAGTTCCTACTTCAAAAGATATATTAGCTTATAAGGATGCTTATCAGTTTATTGATGCAATTGCCATTGCTCCTTATTTTTATGGTTGTTGGGATCGTGAAGTAGAGCAATGTCAAGATACACAATTAATACCTGAAGTTCTATCACAGGCTAACTCAGTGGATGAAATATTTAAAATTATTAATCATCCTTACTATCCAAAAGTTAAGGATTTTAAGAAGCGAGGTGATCCGTATGGCATTGACTCTATTCTTAATTTAATTAAACGCCAAGCAGAGAATGCCAAACAGTTTGGTGTTGAACTTTATGCCTATGAAGGTGGGCAGCATTTAGTCGTCCGTTGGCAAGAAGATGAAAACAGATTTGCTGAAGATGCAAAGCTTAGGGAATTATTTGAACAAGCTAATCGTGATCCACGTATGAAAGATGTATATCTACAATTGTTAAATGGTTGGAAACAAGCCGGTGGCAAACTATTTGTTGTATTTACTTTACCACAAACTTTTCACCGCTGGGGGAGTTTTGGTATAAAAGAATCATTGAATGCTCCACGAGTACAGTCACCTAAATATGATGCAATTATAGCAATACAAGAAAATAGCTTATGAGTTAATGTGTATACATTCAATATGCCACTTAAATAATCTACCCATACCGTTTATCTATTTATTTCATTCAATGTTATCAAAAAAGTACAAATATTCTTCTATTATCTATGAATGATGTATTCTTCCATGGAGTTGGAAATGCTTAATATAAAAGTAAGCGGTAAACTGATTACAGAAAATAAACCTCTTTCACTCGAAAATAAAAAATTTAATGATTTACTTTCAATCACTCAACACACCATTATTCAACTTGAACAAAATCGGGGGGGCGAAGAGCCTCTAATTTCTTTAAAGCAGTTTGATAAAAATGACGTGATTGAGTTGGAGTTTGAAGGCGGTTTAACTCAATGGATAAGGGCTGTAGATTTTGTAAAAGAAGTAAGTCCGGTTGATAGAGGTGAAAATAACGATATTATCATTACACCTGATTCATTTCGTCAACAAACTGCAATAGGAGATGAGCGAAGTAACTTAATTGGTTTAGCTTTAAAGTTTTTAAAAGTTTTAAAAATTGAGCCAATTAAAGATTTAGCAGGTTTGAGTATTACGGCATTAACGAAACATTTTGAACAAAAACATATTGATCGACCAGGAATTTATCAGTATCAAGGGAGTAGCTTAGATAATCTTATTTATTGTGCTGATGATACAGAGATTGATATTGATACTCAGCAACCTGTTTTATTATTTATTCACGGTACATTTTCTAGCAGCAAGGGGAGCTTTGCTGATTTATGGGCAAAGAATAATACTGCATATTTGCAACAATTATTAGCACCTTATGGTAAACAGATATTTTTTTTAGAGCACCATACGCTCTCTGTCAGTCCAATCAAAAATGCCATTGATGTAGTAAGCTTATTTCCTATTGGTACAAAATTCCACATTATCAGTCATTCACGTGGTGGTCTAGTAGGTGAGTTATTATGTCAAGGGCAATTAAAGCGTCGAACACCTGAATCAAATGGTAAATACCTTGAAACAGATAAAATTTTCTCAGAAGCAGAATTACAAGTTTTCAAAAAAGAAAAAGCCAGAAAACAAGAATACCTTGACTTGAAAATATTACAACAATTACTACAAGCAAGAGAAATATTTGTTGAACGCTTTATAAGAATTGCAGCACCCGCAAATGGAACCTTATTAGCATCAAATAATGTCGAGGAAGTAATTAATACTAGCTATAATATTTTAAAATTAGTTCCAGTACCACAGTTGATTGGAGTTGCTGAGTTTCTAAAAGTTTTATTACTTGCCATTATAAAGCAAGGTAAACAAGCAGATGTACTACCAGGTATTGAATGTATGGTGCCCACATCACCTTTTATTGCTTTATTAAACCGTCGCTCCGTACAATTACAAAATGAACTCACTGTTATTGCAGGTGAAGTTTCAGGAACAGGATTTCTTGCTCGTTTAAAAAAGTGGATTGCAAATAAAGTATTTGATGAAGAACATGACTTTATTGTTAATACTTCAGCAATGTACGGTGGTTGTTTGAGAAAAGAAGGGGCAAGTCGTTACTACTTAGCAAAGGGAGATGATACAAGTCATTTTAAATATTTTCAAAACAATGCTGTTCGTGCTCGTATTAAAGAAGCATTGCAAGAACCATTAGGTACTTTAGGCATGTTTTTGCCTTTACAGATCTTATTAACAGATTATTTGCTAGAAAGTCGTTCAGAAGCACGTGAAAAGCAGGTCAGTTTATATTTTATTCCAGGAGTATTTGGCTCAACGTTGAATGTACAAAATGAACCTGTTTGGATGGATTTAGCAGCTTTGCAATGGGGCGATTTTACTAAGCTTAAATTTAGCCAAACAGGGGTAAAAACTAGTGGTTTAGTTAAGGGTGTTTATGAACCAATACTTACTTATTTATCGGCTAGTCATAATATTATTCCATTTATCTATGACTGGCGACGTTCTTATTTATTAGCAGGGCGACGTTTAGGTGAGCAGCTACGACAACATCTAGATAAGATTAAAGCATCGGGTGAAAGTCATACTATTCGTATATTAGCCCATTCTAGTGGTGGTTTAGTTGTTAAAGCAATGATGTTGGAATATGCAGATGTTTGGGAGGCATTAAATAACTTAGCTGATTGTCAAGTCGTCATGTTAGGTACTCCCTTAGCGGGGAGCCATCGTATTATTCAACTATTACTTGGTCAACATCGCTTTAATAGACTAATACAATTATTAGAGAGTAATGATGATGTTTTTACTGTAGCGAATCAATTGGCTGAATATCCAGGAATTTTAGAATTGTTACCACGAACATTTGGGGATTATTCTTATTTTTCTAAAGATAAATGGCAAAATGAATTATTACCTCAACAACTTGTTCAATGGTCAGGTTTTTCAGGGCTTGAGGATGCAAAGACTGTTGCCCAACAATTAGATAGTATTGATATTAGTCAAACACAGATTTGCTATGTTGCGGGTCAATCTGATTTAACACCAATAGCAACACATAATACAACGGGTGAGACAGAATTTATTGCTAGTCAGCGTGGTGATTGTTTCACACATTGGAATTCGCTTAAGCTCAACCCTGAACAGCTTTGGTTTATTCCAGTGGATCATGGTAAATTAGTTAATTACCGCCCTAGCTTTAAAGGTATTCTAGATTTGCTACAATCCGCTAATACTCAACAACTTAGCCACACTTTACCACGTATCGAAGAAGAAGAAAGCTATTTACCAAAAGCAGTTCCAAGTTTATACCCTAATGAACAAGAGTTGTTAGCAGCATCACTTTGTTTTTCAACGAAAAATAGTAAACAGGAAGTAGAAACTAAAGTTGATGTTCGAGTTGTTCATGGTAATTTAGAACATGTCAATAATGTTATTGTGGTTGGGCATTATAAGGGTGATTCGATTGTTAATGCAGAGCATGTGTTAGATCAACGACTCAATGGTCGTATGCGTGAATTACAACGCCTAGGTATGTATCCAGGTGAGATTAATAGTTCAAAGGTTTTATTTAATCCACAAAATAGACCTGCAGGAGTGATTGTTGTTGGCTTGGGTAATGTGGGCAAATTAACCGCAGGTGAGTTACTAGATACCTACACCCATGCCTTATTAGACTATGCCTTATTAGTGCGAGACCACCAACAAGCTGAACAAGATGATGATTTTGAACCGATCTCACTCAATATTTCCAGTTTATTGGTTGGCAGTGGTTTTGGTGGCTTGCAAGTGACTGAATCTATTATGGCAATACTTCGAGCAGTAAAGCGTGCCAACAAGGCTTTAAAGAAAAACCATCAAGGGCGAGTCAGTGCGATTGCTTCCTTGGAGTTTGTTGAGTTGTATGAAGATAAAGCTATTGAAACGATCAAATTCCTTAAAAAAATCGCCAATCACTTTGAATATAAAAAAGATTTCTTTATTCATTCACGTTTAACTTGCATTCCTGGTGGTAATCGTCGAGTGATGTTTTCTGAACAAACAGGTTGGTGGCAGCGAATGCAAATTGAAGGCAATGCCAGAGGTGTTCTGAAATATATCACCCTAACAGATCAAGCCAGAGCGGAAGCTGAGTTGCAACCTACGCAGAGTAAGCTAGTCAATAAATTTGTTGAAGTAGCGACTAAAGATACACTTGATAATCGTGAAGTGGGTAAAACGTTATTTGAACTATTAGTTCCAAATAGCTTAAAAGATCATACCCATGATTTAGATAATTTAGTATTGGTTTTAAATGATAAATCAGCGGGCTTACCTTGGGAGTTATTACAAAATCGCCTTGATGTCGGGGCAAAACCTATTTCAGTGAGTGCTGGAATGTTACGCCAATTACAAACTTCACAATATCGTGAAGTAGTGATTAACCCTAGCAAACGTACTGCATTAGTGGTAGGAAACCCGCCAACGAAAAAGTTTATTGATTTGAAAGCAGCGACTAAAGAGGCAAAGGAAGTTTCTAAACAATTGATACAACAAGGCTTTGAAGTCAACACTGAAATAAAAACCTCCGCCCGCTCCATTTTGAATGCCTTACATACCAGTGATTACCGTGTACTTCATTTAGCAGGGCATGGTGTATTTAATTATGATGCAGATGGTGAATTGGATGAACCTGTAACCGGTATGGTTTTAGGTGATGACATTTTCTTAACCCCTGTAGAAATTCGTCAAATGCGTAAAGTCCCTGAATTTGCCTTTATCAATTGTTGTCACTTAGGTAAAGTTAAAAATACACCTGATGAGGCTTGGAAAGACCGTCATAAATTAGCGGCAAATTTGGCATCAGAGTTAATTCGTATGGGGGTGAAAGCTATTGTTGCAGCAGGCTGGGCAATTAATGATTCAGCCGCTGCTTTATTTTCGTCTGTTTTTTATCAATGTTTACTTAAAGGCTCAACATTTGGTGAATCTGTGATAGAAGCACGTCGACAAACCTATCATCAATATAAGGAAACTAATACTTGGGGAGCTTATCAATGTTATGGTGACCCTGATTATGTCTTAACACATCATGCCTCATCAGATACCTTAACAGTCATAGATGAGCAGCAATATGATTACTATTTTGCTTCTGATCGTGAAGTGGTTGTTGAATTGCAAAATTTATCTAATTCAGCAGACTCGGCTCGTGTTTCTCATTTTTCTTGCTTACACAATAAGCTAAAAAGTATTGAAGCAGTTATTCCTGTTACATGGCTAAACAATGCAGATATTCGCATGGCACTAGGGCGGGCACATGGCAAACTTGATAATTTTGAAAATGCTATTAAGCATTATGAATTTGCGAGGCAAGCTCCACATGCAAACTATACCGTAGCGATGCTAGAAGACTTAGTTAGCTTAAAAACGGCATGGGCATTAACGCTAGGCAGTGAAAAAGAAACTCATGACAAAGCTCTGGCACTGATTGATGAATCACTTAATTTATTAGATTTATTAGATAAACTTGGACAAAGTATAGAACGCTGGCAAGAGCGGGGTAAGGCATGGAAACGTAAAGCTTTAATTGTCAAAGGTAGAAGTCGTTCTACCGCATTAAAGCATATGGAAGCTGCTTACCAAAAAGCTCATGAAATGGCGTTTGCACAAAATGCAATTGTTGACCCATACCCACTTGTAAATTGGCAAACTTGTAAAGTTATCCGTCATTTTAGGAATAATAAAAATCCATTTGATAAAAGTGAGCTGATCTATTGGTTAAATCAAGCAAAACAAGAGGTAGATGTAAGAAATAATAATCAACCTTCATTTTGTACAGGTATTACATTGGCAGAATGTACAATTTTATCATATATTATTGAAACAGATGCTATATCAAAAACAGATATTATTAACAAAACTGTAGATTATTACTCACAAGCAATTGCAAGAGGAGCAGCACCAAGACAGATACGTTTTGTTGCAGAGCATCTACGCTTTTTGATTTGTATGTTAGTTAACCCTAAATATCGTAATAATGTTGAGGTTAATAAAATTGTAAAAGTCTTAAAACGGATATTAGCAATGCTTCAGGGGAGTTTATAAGACTTTGCTTAACGATAAAATGGAGCCGTCACTATGTACAGATTCATTGAGTCTGTTTTGTTACAGTGAATGCTCCAACTAGTTTATTATACTGCTATAGTGAGTTCATAGATTCAGGTTTTGATCAAAATGTACTAAATGAGGCACCCAATGAAACAAGGTTAACATCAAGGTCATTAAAATGCTCTACTTCACCGCGTATGGCAATATTATCATTTACATTAATTGCGGCACCTGCTCCAATGGCGAGATCATTACCTGTTTGTGTTTGAATCACATCAGGGTTTGAATAACTATCATCAGAGGTAATAGACCAAACATCACGTTTCCAGTGTAGAACACCAAGTTTACCGAATATGTCAATGTTATCAGAAACAGAAGTAGAGGCGACCCCCATTAGGCTAACACCCTTTGCTGTCGCTTTATCTTTTCCCCACCATTCAGCTTGATCATATTGATTTGAGTATTCTCCAAAATCAATATAGGCTCCTTCAATAGCTAAGTTAGGAGCGATTTTGTAACCTCCAAATGCTTTCCATGCAGCCTTGTCACTTTTACGTTGACAAGTAAGATTATCAGCAGAAGTATATTCTGAATAAGTAGCAGTTGGGCAGTCATCATTAAATGTTGATGCAATACTTGCACCGCCATAGAAACCTGATGCTGTTGCACCACCACCAGATGTATCGGAGAAAATATTATTTGAACCACCCGCATACGCAGTAGAATATCCAAAAATTGCTGTTGTCAATGCAGCAGATAAAACAAGTTTTTTCATGGCAATTGCCCTCAGTCATTATTTTATAAATTTTTATTCTTTTGTTGTTACATAGTGCTAGTATCAACTTTAAAATAATCATAACAAGACCTTGTTTGAAAGTATGAGATTGATAGATAAACGGTATATTCTATATTTTTCTTGCTATATCACGAGTAATCTTCTAAAAGTAAATCTTTTTAAGATATTGGAAAATATTATGTTAGAGAAAATTAGAAATCAGTCATGTAAATTATGCTAAGTAGTTACACTCTTTATAATACCTTTTATGTTACGAAATATTGACCCACGTTATTACCAGTTATTAGTTCAAAATAGCTTATTATTTTGGGGAATTTTTGCTTTAGACATCCCTGTTTCTATTATGGATGTTACTTTAGTTTTTACGACATCACTATTAATACAGTTTATTTTAACAATATATTACAAGATACCATTTAACCCACTTAGTGCATTAAACTCAACCATGTCATTATTGTTGTTACTGCATGTAGCACATATTGGTTGGATGTTATTAGCCGTTGTTATCACGATTGTGAGTAAATTTTTTATCCGTTTTAATAACCGGCATATTTTTAATCCATCTAATATTGGTATCGTTACAGTTATTTTATTAACTGATGCCGCTTGGGTAGTCCCTGGTAAGTGGGGGCAAGAAATGTGGTGGGCATTGATTTTATCAGGTATAGGATTGATTGCGATTATTGGTATTTCTCGTATGTTGCCCACCATTATATTTTTATTTACTTATTTTGGGTTATTATTGTTGCGGGCATGGTGGCTAGGGGATACAGTGCAAATCCCATTGCATCAGATGCAAAGTGGCACATTATTAGTGTTCGCCTTTTTTATGTTATCTGATCCGATGACTACGCCGAATTCAGCCTATGGTCGTATCTTATTTGGTGTAATGGTTGCTGTTATTGGTTGGATACTGCAATTTATTTATTTTATTCCCAGTGCTTTTTTATATGCTTTAGCACTCTCATCACCATTTGTGGTCATAATAAATAAGCTTTTTGACGGTCATAAGTACCAATGGTCACAACACGGTCTTAAATTATTATCCCGTGGGGGGAATTAATATGAAAATTAAATTAATTAACTATTTTATTATTGCTAGCTTGCTTGCCATACCTAGCCTAGCTTCTGCTTTTTGTGGCTTTTATGTAGCCAAAGCAGATAGCCGTTTATTCAATGAATCTTCTCAAGTCGTCATGGTTCGTGATGGAAATCGCAATATTTTAACGATGGCAAGTGACTTTCAGGGAGATGTTAAGAAATTTGCTATGGTCATGCCTGTACCAACTGTACTAAAACGTGAGCAAATCCATATTACCGATCATGCCATTATTGAGCATTTAGACAGCTACTCGTCACCTCGCTTAGTGGAATATTTTGATGAAAACCCGTGCTCACCACCGATTATGTATAAACGCATGGCTCCATTAGCAGCTAATAATGTACTGGAAGATGCAAGTAATTCAGAAGCACGGGCAAAAAGCTTAGGGGTTACTATTGAAGCAAAATATACTGTAGGTGAATATGACATTATGCTACTTTCAGCTAAACAAAGTGGAGGATTGTTAACATGGTTAACAGAACAAGGTTATAGATTACCTAAAGGTGCTGAGGTGGTTGTAGGTAGTTATCTCAAACAGCAAATGAAGTTCTTCGTTGCTAAAGTTAATTTAAAAGAATTTAATAAATCTGGATTTACACGCCTAAGACCCATACAAATTGCTTATAACCATGATCGTTTTATGCTACCAATTCGTTTAGGTACAGTGAATTCTAAAGGGCAGCAAGAATTATTTATTTATGGGTTAACTCGAAAGGGAAGAATTGAGACGACGAATTACCGTACGGTTAAATTAGTCAGTAATGTAGAAATTCCTACATACATTAAAACTAAAGACAAATTTGCAGACTTTTACCGTGATATGTTTCGTACACAAGTCAAAAAAGAAAATAACAAAGCTGTATTTTTAGAATATGCTTGGGATATGAATTGGTGTGATCCTTGTGCAGCAGATCCATTGACTAACAAAGAGCTACGGGAACTGGGTGTATTTTGGGTGAATGATAGTGATGAAAAGCAAAGCATGCCACGTCGCTTACCCTCTACAATGCAAAAAGATGTCTTTATTACCCGACTGCATGTTCGCTATGATCAACAAAATTTTCCAGAAGATTTGATATTTCAAAGTACAGGAAATAAAGAAAACTTTCAAGCTCGCTATATTATTCGCCACCCTTGGAAGGGTGGCGAAACCTGTGAAGCAGCGGATAATTACTTCAATCATATCTTACCTGCCCGTCAACGAAAAGAAGCAGAAACATTGGCAAATCTAACAGGTTGGGATATTGCAGAAATCCGTAAGCATATGCAATTGGAAGAAAAATTAACACATTCAAATTCACAAGACGATTCTGAATGGTGGAAAAGCTTTTGGGGAAAATAGTTACGTAGCGTATAATAATATTAAAACTTGAATCTGCTTACTACGATATTATGAAAATTCATGTTTAATTAATATTTTAAGTACGAAACTAAACAAAGATCAGTATTTAGATAAATATTATCATGATAGTATGAACTGATGCTTCAACTTTTATAATGACTAAATAATACTTAAAGGAAGTGCTTAGGTCATAAGTGATTTTGTCTATTGAGGGATTCCATCTGACCTAAGTTAGAGTTTCCTTAATCAGGGCTTTCTTAATTTAGGTGAATTGATTGACCTATAAAACTACGCATTATTTATTATTTATACTACTATTGCTAGGTTTATCCGCATGTAACTCTATACCTATACAAAAGAAAATACCCAGTAATTATTCGAGTTATTATCAAGGGGGGAGTTATTTAGAAAAAAAATTAGCTCCACTAACGCAACAACACCCTGGTCAAACCGGTTTTTTTCTATTAGCCAATGGTGTTGATGCCTTTGCTATTCGTTCTGCATTGATCAAAAAAGCACAGCATAAAATTGATGTGCAGTATTATATGATTCATGAGGATAAATCGGGTAAAGATTTTTATCACCTATTAAAACAAGCTGCTGAACGTGGTGTAAAAATTCGATTATTAATTGATGATATTCATTTAAATAAAGA
>JALWYT010000336.1 GCA_026992705.1 Thiotrichaceae bacterium | reverse complement strand
GATTAAAGTGAGCAGCACCTTTGATGGCTAAGTTATCCGACTCAGTTGCTCCGCTTGTCCAGATAATTTCTTTCGGATTAGCATTTACCAAGGCGGCAATATTTGCACGAGCTTCTTCAACTGCTTCATCTGCATCCCAACCGAATTTATGGCTACGTGAAGCAGGATTCCCAAAGATGCCATCCATTGTTAAGTATTTACACATTTTTTCCGCAACACGGGGATCAACTGGTGTTGATGCAGAGTAATCAAGATATACAAGAGAATTACTCATGATTATGATTCCTTAGACTTTAATAATGTTTCATCAATAGGCTTTTCATTAGGTGAAAGACATTTATCTTTCATTGCTAATGAACGCTGTTTCATATCTTCAAGTGATATACCCGATAAAAATATGCGTATCTGCTCACTTAGATCCATCCACAGATCGTGTGATAGGCAAGGACGACCACCTTCACAGTCTGCTGCACCACCACAGCGTGTTGCATCGACATTTTCATCAACCGCTGAAATAATACTTGCTATGGCAATATCTTTTGCATCCCCTTTTAAGCGATACCCACCGCCTGGTCCACGCATACTGACCACGAGGTCGGATTTTCTAAGTTTAGAGAATAATTGCTCTAAATAAGAAAGTGATATATCCTGCCTTGCAGAAATATCAGCAAGCGATACGGGAGTCGTTTCCTCATGCATCGCAAGATCTAACATTGCGGTTACTGCATAACGACCTTTGGTTGTTAATTTCATCACATCTCCGTAGCGTTCAACCAAAATTAACCGAAGTTTCTAAAAGCTAATAGTGCAATACCTGAGTGTTTTAGTCAAGTATTATTATTAGTTAATTCTTATATTGTTAAATATAAACTGCACGGAGTCATTACACAAAAACAAAGAGAGAACCCTATGAGTAAACCACGTTTAATCAGTTTTAAAATTTGTCCTTTTGCACAGCGTAGTGTCTTGTTATTAAAAGAAAAAAAGGTTGATTTTGATTTAGAATTTATTAACCCCGATGAACCGCCACTTTGGTTTACTGAGCTGTCACCAACGGGCAAGGTTCCTGTATTGGATGTTGATGGTACGGCGGTGTTTGAGTCTGCTGTTATTGCTGAATATTTGGATGAAACGAATCCGCCTTCTATTCACCCTGCTGATCCGCTACTAAGAGCTACAAATCGGGCATGGGTGGAGTACACCAGTGATATTTATATGTCCATTTTCAAAATGATTATGGCGAAAGAGGAGGCAGGCTTGAAATCTGTGCAGGCGGAGTTGGATGATCAACTAGCAGGCTTGGATGAAGTGTCTAGCAATACGCCTTTCTTTAATGGTGATAGCTTCTCAATGGTCGATATTGCGGCTGCACCGATTGCAGTTCGTTTGGATATTATCAAGGAATTAACAGGTTTTGATGCACTGGCTGAGCATGAGAATTTGCAGACATGGTTTGCGAATTTATTAGCACGCGATACCGTACAAGCCTCTTATGTGCCTGATTTAAAAGATATTCTGGCAGCCAGAATGAAAGCGAATGGCAGTGCAATCCTTGGTTAAACGCTGTGTCTAAGCAGGCTGAATTTGATAGTAAAGCATTTCTAAAAACTGTCCCGCACAAGCCCGGTGTGTATCGCATGATTGGCGTGCGGGATGAAGTGCTTTATGTTGGCAAAGCTAAGGATTTACGCAATCGGCTGGGGAGTTATTTTACTGGTAAACTGGTTAATTCGCGTATTTGGTCAATGGTCAATCAGATTGTTGATGTGCAAATCACGCTAACAGCAACCGAAGCCGAGGCATTATTACTGGAAAGTAATCTCATTAAAAAGCACAAAACTCGCTACAATGTGCTTTTGCGAGATGATAAAAGTTACCCCTATATTTATGTTTCCACCAAGCATGATTACCCTAAAATAGGCTTCCATCGTGGTGCTAAACGCGGTAGCGGGGAGTATTTTGGTCCTTACCCTAGTGCGGGTGCCGTGCGGGAAACGCTGAATCTTTTGCAAAAATTATTTAAAGTTAGGCAATGTGAAAACAGTTATTTTGCCAACCGTTCCCGCCCTTGCTTGCAATATCAAATCAAACGCTGTACGGCTCCTTGCACGCAGGAAATCTCACCTGAGGATTATCAAAAAAGTGTGCGACACACCATTGCTTTTCTACAGGGTAAAAGTCAGCAGGTGATTGATGAATTGGTTAAGCAAATGGAGTCAGCCTCGCAAGAGCTTCGGTTTGAAGAAGCGGCTGAATACCGTGATTTAATCGAAAAGCTACGACAAATTTCTCAGCAACAATATATTAGTGGCAATCAAGGCGATGTGGATGTTATCGCCTTGCAATACGCTTCTGGCATTGCTTCAATTCAAGTTTTCACCATTCGCAAGGGTAATAATCTGGGTAATAAAAATTTCTTCCCACAGTTACCCAAGCTTGATGTGACAGAATCAGGCTTGCTCGCTTCGTTTATCTCTCAATATTATTTAAACCGTGAACCACCAAGTGAGTTATTACTCAGCCATGAGCCTGAAGGTGCAGATACACTCGCCGAGATGCTAACCCTAAAAGCGGGGCATAAAGTTGAGATTAAAACCCGTTTACGCGGTGATCGTGCTCGTTGGTTGGAGATGGCATTACGCAATGCTTTGCAATCATTGCAGATGAAGCTTAAATCAAAATCAGGGATGCAGGAGCGTTTATTGGCACTGCAAGAGGAGTTGGAGCTGGATTATATTCCTATGCGAATGGAGTGTTTTGATATTAGCCATACCATGGGCGAGGCAACCGTGGCTTCCTGTGTTGTCTTTGATGTGGATGGTCCTGCAAAAAGTGAGTACCGTAAATTTAATATCAGCGGAATTACAGGCGGTGATGATTATGCTGCGATGAATCAAGCATTGCGACGACGCTTTAAAAAAGTGGCTGAAAAAATTGATGGGGCAGAAGAAAAATCACCCGATATTTTATTTATTGATGGCGGCAAAGGGCAAGTTCAACAAGCGATTGATGTGCTTAATGAGCTACAAGTCAAAGGTGTTGATATTATCGGCATCGCTAAGGGCGAAGGGCGAAAAGCAGGATTGGAAACCTTGATTATTGACAATGCAACACG
>JALWYT010000335.1 GCA_026992705.1 Thiotrichaceae bacterium | reverse complement strand
CACTTGCTGCTGCTCGGCTAGCATGACCTCATCACGCCCGCCTTTGAGCATTAAGGCATAGGAGAGGTTATTAATATCCTCTGAGGTACAAGCAAAGTGGATAAACTCACTGACTGCATTGAGTTCGCCATGATCCACGATTTTTTCTTTTAGATAATATTCAACGGCTTTTACATCGTGGTTAGTAACACGCTCAATTTCTTTGACTCGTTTTGCGTCCGCTTCTGAAAAATCATTCAAAATGGCTTCTAAAACAGCATTGGCATCGGCTGAAAACTCAGGAACTTCGGTGATTTCAGGGTGTGATGCTAGTTTTTGTAACCAGCGTACTTCAACTAAGACGCGGTAGTAGATTAAGCCATATTCACTAAAGTAAGGGCGTAAAGCGGCTGTTTTACTCGCATAGCGACCATCGGTTGGTGAAAGTGCGGTAAGCGAACTTAGTGTAAGTGTCATAGTATTTTCCATTTTTTGAAAACTAAAGATTATAAAGTGATAGGGTCAAGAATGGTATCAACGGATGCTAATTTTGGATCAGGCTTTGGGTAATCCAAGGTGTAATGCAAGCCTCGACTTTCTTGGCGTAGTAGTGCTGATTCGATAATCAGCCGTGCCACAATGGATAAATTACGCAGTTCAATTAAATCTGAAGTGACTTTAAAGTTGCTGTAATACTCGTCAATTTCTTGCAAGAGCATTTGAATACGGTGCTGAGCACGTTGTAATCGCTTGGTGGTACGAACAATGCCGACATAATCCCACATAAAGCGTCGAATTTCATCCCAATTATGATTAATAACAACACACTCATCAGAGTCAGTAACACGACTTTCATCCCATTGAGGAATATCCGGAATAGGGTAGTCTTTACCCAATCTTTTACTAATGTGTTTGCTGGATGCATGTCCGAATACAACACATTCTAATAAAGAGTTACTAGCCATGCGGTTAGCTCCATGTAAACCAGTAAATGAAGCTTCACCAATACAATAAAGATTTTTAATATCGGTTTGTCCGTGTATATTGACCATCACACCGCCACAGGTGTAATGAGCGGCAGGTACAACAGGAATAGGCTCTTTTGTGATGTCATAGCCAAATTTTAAGCAATTTTTATAGATGTTTGGGAAATGTTTAATAATAAAGTCTGCTGATTTATAGCTAATATCGAGTAATACATTATCAATCCCTAAACGTTTCATTTCATGATCAATGGCTCTAGCGACAATATCGCGTGGGGCTAGCTCCCCGCGAGGGTCGAAGTTTTGCATAAAACGAGTACCATCAGGCAATAGCAAACGCCCCCCTTCACCACGTACCGCTTCTGAAATTAAGCTGGACTTTGCATGTGGATGATATAAGCAAGTTGGGTGAAACTGCATGAATTCCATATTACTAACTCGGCAGCCTGCTCGCCACGCCATGGCAATACCATCCCCGCTAGAACCATCAGGATTACTGGTGTATAAATAGACTTTACTAGCTCCACCTGTTGCAATAACGGTGAATTTTGCTTTAAATACATTCACGCTTTTTTGCTTGCGATCAAGCACATAAGCCCCAACGCAGCGATTGTCTTTTAAACGTAGTTTGCGAGTGGTGATTAAATCAATGGCAATATGGTTTTCAAATAAAGAAATATTATCCCGCCCTCTAACACGCTCAACTAGCGTGATTTCAATCGCCTCACCGCTGGCATCGTCTGCATGTGCAACTCGGCGATGGCTATGCCCACCTTCGCGGGTCAAATGGAGCTTTTTAGTATCATTATTGTAAGTAAATGGAACGCCTGCATCTTGTAGCCATTGGATGGATGATTTACCTTTTGAGACGGTAAATTTTACAATATCCTCTTTGCAAAGACCGGCTCCTGCATTCAATGTGTCCTGAATATGGGAAGCTTGCGAGTCACTTTCATCAAGTACGGCTGAGATGCCTCCTTGTGCGTAAAAAGTACTCCCTTCAGTTACGACATTTTTACTCAGAATCGCAATTTTACAAGAACTGGGTAAACTTAAAGCAAGGCTAAGCCCTGCCGCTCCACTACCGATTATCAAGACATCGTACATTTTTTAATAAACCTGCTTGTTTTCAGTGACAGTATTCTATTATTGAGGTGTAATAAGTAAAATATTTTTCTTAAGATTACACGTAAAGAGTCCTAATTTAAGTGAGAATCTTTTGAACCTCTATAAGAATCATAGCTCGAAGCCATGTGTATTATGCTAAGAGCTTGTTTGATTGAAGCCTGAGTTTGTAGTTGGAGTACAGTGTATTGTTCAGGTTGTTGATTAAATAATAAAACAAGGAGTTGTGCCCACATGGGGCAAAAGCAAATAGACCTTGAACTAGTCAGACGAGTTCAAGCAGGAGACAAAAGAGCATTTGATATACTGGTGCTAAAGTATCAGCAGAAAGTGACGAGCTTAGTCATGCGGTACGTGCATGATCACCACTTAGCAATGGATGTTGCACAAGAGGCTTTTATTAAAGCCTATCGAGGCTTAAAGAATTTTCGTGGTGATAGTGCATTCTATACTTGGATGTATCGAATAGCTATCAATACGGCAAAAAACCATCTGGTTTCACAAAGTAGGCGTTTGCCTGCAAATGATATTGATGCACAGGAGGCAGAGCAATATAGTGGGGATTCTGCACTAAAAGAATACGCAAGTCCTGAACATGATGCATTAAGAGAAGAAATACGAGCAACGGTCATCCGAACGATTGAAAAATTGCCCGATGACTTGCGTATAGCCATTACTCTAAGGGAGATAGAGGGCTTAAGCTATGAAGAGATAGCTGAGGCAATGGAATGCCCTATTGGAACAGTACGTTCTCGAATATTTCGAGCAAGAGAATCAATAGATAAAGAGTTAAAACCTTTATTGTGAAAATTTGCGAGAAATCAGGATAAAAAAATATTAATTAGTAAGAATTTAATCTGCTAATTAATGTCTTATCTTTACCACAAATTAATAATGTCTATTATTTAGCCCTAAAAAATAATAGAGAGTGTAGTGATAAGAGAAACAACAATGAGTTATGGTGAAAAGATGACAATCAAAAATGAACACTTATCTGCTGTATTTGACGGAGAGGCAACAGACTTTGAACAAA